>JAHXIM010000485.1 GCA_025655635.1 gamma proteobacterium symbiont of Lucinoma myriamae
GCTCCAGCCTAGAGAAAAACAGTTCAATTATGAGAAGTTTGGTGCTGGATATTATGTCGTTGCATGGGCTACTGCGTTTTTTAGGTTAAAATTTACAGAGTTTTGTCAGTAGAAACATATTTCGGCATTACTCCGTTATTGTTATTTTTTTAAAGGATATAAAAATGGAAAAACGTGAAACAGGCAAAGTAAAATGGTTTAATAATGCCAAGGGGTTTGGTTTCATCGTTCTTGAAGAACATGATGATATTTTCGTTCATTTTCGTTCATTTTCGTTCATTTTCGTTCATTTTCGTTCGATTCGTGGTGATGGATACCGCACTTTAAAGCAGGGTGCTGATGTCGAGTTTAACCTTGTGACAGGACAAAAAGGCCTGCAGGCAGAAGATGTTGCTCCGCTGGATGATGCGCAATAATTTTACTTTAAATGTAAACTCATATTCTGAATGTATTTGTAGTTTTTAAATACAAATACATTGTCCTTAATAAATTCCCAAGCTGTAACCATACCGCTATAAATCTGGTTCAACACCCCGTAAAACAAAATATTGCTTACTATTAGGTTGCCTTTTTTTACCTTTCATCTAAATTGCCCGGCTATTTATGTTATTATCGGCATCCTTTATTTTGTAATCATGTCTGTTAACGATTAAAAAAGAGCTATTATTATGAGCAATGAATTAGCATCCTTATACCTGAATAAAGGTCAGGAACGCCGATTGAATCAAGGGCATCTTTGGGTCTATAGCAATGAAATCAATACCCAAAAAACATCATTAAAGAGCTTTACTCCAGGTGAGCAAGTGGTGGTGCACTCACATCAGGGCAAGGCGCTTGGTATTGCTTACATTAATCCTCATTCGTTGATTGCAGCCCGTTTAGTGAATCGCCAGACATCGGTGTTATTAGATCGCTCATTGTTTGTACACCGTATCAAAATTGCTCTGTCGCTGAGAGAAAAATTATTTGCCAAACCATTTTATCGACTTGTTTTTGGTGAAAGTGACTTATTACCCGGTATTGTGGTTGATCGTTTTGCTGATATTTTAGTGGTGCAGATCACTACGGCAGGCATGGAGCAGCAGCGTCAGGCACTGATTGAAGCGCTGGATAAAGTGCTTAAACCTACGACAATTCTCATGCGTAATGATGTCAAAATGAGAGCACTGGAAGGTCTGGAGCTCTATAATGAAGTGGTGTTAGGTGAACTGTCAGGACTGACTGAGATTGAAGAAAATGAGACTCGTTTTCAAGTGGATTTAATCAAGGGGCAAAAAACCGGCTGGTTTTATGATCACCGTATGAATCGAGCTCGTGTGCAGCAGTATGCTAAGGATAAGCGCGTGCTTGATTTGTTCTCCTATGTGGGCGGCTGGGGGCTTGAGACAGCCACTGCAGGTGCGAGTGAAGTTTTTTGTGTTGATGCCTCAGAGCAGGCCTTAGACTGGCTGGACAGCAGTGCCGAAATGAACCAATTTAAAAATATTACCAGTATTCAGGGTAATGTGTTTGATGTGCTCAAACATTTACGCCATGAAAAAGAAAAATTTGATATCGTAATTGTTGATCCCCCTGCGTTTATCAAACGAAAAAAGGACTTCAAAGAAGGTTTAAATGCTTATCGACGTGTCAATCAGATGGCCATGCAGTTATGTACCCGTGACGCATTATTGGTGACGGCATCCTGCTCGCATCATATGCCGACAGAGACTCTGGTACAACAGGTTCAGTCAGCATCACGCCATCTGGATCGGTTTGCACAGATTTTGGAACAGGGACATCAGGGGCCTGATCATCCTGTTCATCCTGCGATACCCGAAACAGCTTATATTAAATCCTTTATTTCCAGAGTGACTCCAGCCTGATGATTTCTTACCCCGAAATTGATCCTGTTGCATTAGCACTTGGCCCGTTAAAAATTCACTGGTACGGCATTACCTATTTAGTCGCTTTTGCGGGTTTCTGGTTCTTTGCCCGACTCAAGAGCAAACAGAAACACGTTGACTGGAGCCATGAACAAATTGATGACCTGTTATTTTATGGTGCCTTAGGCGTGGTTCTTGGCGGGCGAATCGGTTATACCCTGTTTTATAATCTGGAACATTTTTTACAGGATCCACTGATACTCTTTCAGGTACAGCAAGGCGGTATGTCCTTTCACGGCGGACTATTGGGTGTTTTATTTGCCATGTGGCTGTTTGCGAAAAAAACTCACAAAACGTTTTTTAATGTCACAGACTTTATTGCAGTGATGGTCCCTTTTGGTCTGGCCGCCGGACGTATTGGCAACTTTATCAATGCCGAATTATGGGGGCGCCCCACTGATTTGCCCTGGGCTATGATTTTCCACACTGATCCGCTTGGTTTGCCGCGTCATCCTTCGATGTTATATGAATTTATTTTAGAAGGCGTACTGTTATTTGTTATCTTGTGGATATACTCCAGTAAACCCAGACCTCGAAGGGCGATTTCAGGATTCTTTTTAATTTTCTATAGTTTGTTCCGAACTCTGGTTGAATTTGTTCGTCAACCTGATGCACATATGGGGGATGAAGGGTTTATTGCTATGGAGTGGTTAACTATGGGAATGATATTGTCATTTCCTATGCTGTTATTAGGTTTATATCTGCTCTGGTCGGCCACGAGAAATGACAATAGTCTTAACACTGGTTATAAAAATGGTCACAAAAAGGTTTCATTAAATGAATAAAAGAATGGCTATTATTGCCACTAAAGGCACACTTGACTGGGCCTATCCACCTTTTATCCTGAGTTCAACAGCGGCGGCACTAGGTTATGATGTGGAGGTGTTTTTTACGTTTTATGGCTTAAAATTACTGGAAAAAAATCTTGATTTACAAGTATCGCCCTTAGGTAATCCAGGAATGCCAATGCCAATTCCAGTGCCGGTACTTATTCAGGCATTGCCGGGTGTACAAAGTTTTGTGACCAGTATGATGAAGAAAAAAATAGAAGATAAAGGCGTTGCGCCATTAGATGAGCTGCGTGATTTGTGTCTGGAAGCCGAAGTGAAATTTGTTGCCTGTCAAATGACAGTGGATTTATTTGAAATGGATATCAATACATTTCTTGATGAAGTGACTTATGCCGGTGCGGCGGCGTTTATTGAATTCGCAGGTGACTCTGATATTTCACTTTATATTTGAGCTTGCTGTCAGGGGCTCGGAAATAAACATTTGCGTTCAAAGAATTTCATTCATAAAAAAGCCTCTACAGTTTGTTAATAAACTGTAGAGGCTTTTTTATACGAGTACTTGTTTTTTATATCTGCTTTTTAGCAGATAAATTTACATGTAAAGTGACTGAGTACAGGTTGAATCATTTGACTCTTCAAAGTAACTGGCGGCACCAACAAAATCGATACCATCAATAAAGTCTGCATGATTAAAGCCGAACAGGTCAACAGTCATTTGACAGGCCAGAAATTTAACTTCGGCTTCCAGACACAAATCACGTAGTTCTTCTAAAGGTGCAACACCATTTTTCGCAATGGTCTTCTTCATCATAGTGGTTGCAAAAGACTCAATACCAGGAATTTGCCAAACAATGTTAGGTATCTTTGGAGCCCAGTCAATAGCTTGAAACCAGTCTGGTCCCATAGGCATTTTCATTGGCATATCAGGGTTACCAATAGGAGATACTCTTAAAGAGCTGGAGTCTTTTAATAAAAGTCTTAAACCATAAAAGGTAAAAAACATTGATACATCTTTACCCAGTGCTGCTGCAGTACTGGCTAGAATAAAAGGAGGATAACCCCAGTCCAGTGTACCTTTGGTTGCGATAATGGTTAATTTAGTATTAGAATTTGTCGCCATCTCTTATATCTCCAATAATGTAACTATGCGTTTTTCAAAAAGTGTTTTAAATTTTTTAACCGAATCATGGAAGTTTATCATTTATTAATATTAGTAGCAAAAATTCTTATTTTTTAATATAAGGTACTTCTAATGTTAGTTTTTGTTTTTTTATATGATCTCTATCAATTCCCTTTGCTCATAATTGTATTCTAATGTCTCTTCCATTTTTACGCAGCCTATTCATTAAAGAGACCATTAAAATGACAATGACCAGTAAAAAAACAGTAGTAATTGCAACGCCATTTGACTTAGATAATGATGATTTTTATCAACAATGGCGTGATACCAAGCTGGATTCATATCCAGAAACATTGGCTGATCTGGTTGTTGAAATTAATGATCCCAGAAAGTTAACAGAAATAGAGCATCAGAAGCTGCTGAGTGTCTGTCAAAAAGCCAATATGGTGATTTATGCCGGTAAGACGAGCGATGATCCGGATTCTGAAATTCCACTGGCAATGGGGCGAGCCTTTAATTTACTGGAACTGGATCATAATTGGCTGGCTGACCAAAGTGGCCTGACCTCTTTAACCGTTGTTGATGATGGAGCCAGACAAAATTATATACCTTATAGTAATCGTGCCATCAATTGGCATACCGATGGTTATTACAATACGCCGGAGAAACAAATACACGGCCTGAATCTGCACTGTGTTATGCCAGCTCCCGACGGCGGTGAAAATCGCTTAATGGATCATGAAATTGTCTATAGTCTGCTAAGAGATAAAAACCCGGACTATATTCGTGCATTAATGGCTGATGATGTCATGATTATTCCCCCCAGAATAGGTAAAGACGGTGTTATAGCCAGAAAAGAAGAAGTCGGCCCGGTTTTCTCGGTTAATCCGGTCAGTGGTGATTTACATATGCGCTATACCATTAGAACACAGAATGTCATCTGGAAAGATGATCCGTTGACTCTGGAAGCTCTGCAAGAATTAGAAAACTTACTTGAAACTGATTCAAACTATAACTATCAGGGAAAACTACAATCAGGCATGGGCCTGGTAAGTAATAATGTACTGCATGATCGCAGTGCCTTTGAAGATAATGAAAGCCAAAAGCGATTGATCTACCGTGCCCGTTATTATGCGCGCTTAGCCGGGACTTCTGTGAATGAGGTTTATGGTTAGTAAAAAATAAAGAACGAATAATGTTGGATGAATTTGTCTTTTTTAACCGTAATAAGTAGGGCATAATAGATTAAAAATTGATATTAATCCCATCGTAAACAGGTAATGGAATGAAGCAGTATTTAGATTTACTTAAAGATGTACTCGACAACGGCACAGTAAAATCTGATCGTACAGGCACCGGTACCACCTCAATGTTTGGTTGTCAGTTTAGATGTGATTTAGCAAAAGGTTTTCCTTTGCTGACCACCAAAAAAGTGCATTTTAAATCAGTAGTTAATGAATTGCTCTGGTTTTTATCCGGCAGCACCAATATCAATGATCTGGATGCCAGGATCTGGAATGAGTGGGCAACAGAAGAGGGTGATCTTGGCCCGATTTACGGCAAACAATGGACGGCATGGCCGACCAAAGAAGGCAAAACGATTAATCAGATTGATTATGTTGTCGATTTGTTAAAGCATAATCCCAGCTCTCGACGCATTTTATTTCATGGCTGGAACTGCGAATACCTGCCTGATGAATCCGTATCACCACAAGAAAATGTTAACAATGGCAAAATGGCATTACCCCCTTGCCACCTCTTATATCAATTTAATGTGGCCGATAATAAACTCAGTTTAATGTGTACTATTCGTTCCAATGATCTGCTATTAGGCAATCCATTTAATACTGCTCAGGCGGCATTATGGGTACACATTGTATGTCAGCAAACTGGCCTGGAATTAGGCGATCTGGTGATGTCAATCGGTGATGCTCATATTTATAGTAATCACATGGAACAGGTAAAAACTCAACTTGAACGAGAGCCTCGTACACTCCCGACCTTAAAACTTACACGTAAACCTGATAGTATTTATGATTATAAATTAGAAGATTTTGAACTCGAAGGTTATGATCCACATCCACCCATTAAAGCCAAGGTTGCGGTTTAATTATTAAAATTCTAAACGACCCGCTTCTTTCATTTGTGTCATAGTTAAGTCCTATAAAAGGAGTAAAATAAATTAACAGAAGGTAATCCCCCGGCTCTGCTGGGGTGACTATCAAAGTTTGACAAATACGGGATTCATCGTAAGTATCTTTATCTGAGA
>JAHXIM010000541.1 GCA_025655635.1 gamma proteobacterium symbiont of Lucinoma myriamae
TATAACATTTCTGGTCGATCTGGTCACTCAAAAATAGGGATAATTCCTTACATTTCAAATAGATAATATGTTTTTCAGGGCTGACTATGTACGTTTATTAACCCGGGGAAAAACTTGACTGATTTTTCAATAACAGTCTGCGAAGGAAATGTTAACAGAATTTGGGTGCCCTCACCAGCCTCTGTTTCAATTGATATTGTACCGCCAATACGTCGAGCCCGCTCTTCCATAACACTCATACCAATATGTTCACCTAAACTATTCGTTAGATTAGGATTTTCCATACCGATACCGTCATCTTCAATAAGAATTTCACAGTTGTTATTTTTAGAAGCATTAGCGGTTAAAAAGCTATCAGATAGGTTGGGACTGTGAGCGAGAATACGAACAGTACGTGCTTTACTATGCTTTCTTACATTAGCCAGTGACTCCTGAACAATTCGAACAATTTGAAATTCCTGTTCTGATTTTAAATCAATAGACCATTCATTTTGAAAAAAGATAGGAATGTTGCAGTTGGATTGAAAATCAGAAATTAATTGTTCTATTGAAGGAATGAGCCCACGCTTGTTCATAGGGGCTCTAAAATGTGTGATCAAGCCGCGAACTTCACGATAGGCTTCGTCAATGCTTTCGTGCAAACGGGTGACTTCTTCACGATTAACAGGAATGTTTTCCAGGATGTTTTCTTCCATTATAGATACCTGAAAACGTAAACTGGCTAATGTCTGAGCCAAAGAATCATGCAGTTCATGAGCCAGAAGGGTTCTTTCTTTCATGATGGAGTGCTGTCGTGAATCTTTATCAAGATTGGCTTTTTCAATGGCCATACCCAGATGCTTACCAATACTGGTTAATAACTCGGATAAATCTTCACTCATGTAGACATTGGGTTTATCAATAAACAAATTATAAATGCCCAGATGTACACCCTGATGTTCTAATGGTACGGCGATTATTTCTGCATCATTACCAGCGAACAGTTCAGCGCCTGATAATTTACTGCAATTTTTAACGGATATACCACATTCAACTGAACCCTGAGTTAAGGAGGTGCCGCACAGACAGCGGTGTATAGGGACGTAGAGCTCTTCTCTGACAAAGTCTTCATTAAGTCCTATGGAAGCCACCATTTTTAACTGATCATCTTCAGTGCGTAAGCGTACAGTACCAGCTTTGGCATGAGTTAAATTGATGAGCATTTGTAAAAAACGGGATAAGAGATCATCCAGATCTTCTGAACGATTCATTGATGTGGCAACTTCATAGAGAATATTGAGAGAATGATTTTTTTCCTCAACTTTATGAGTTTGTTTATCAACTTCTTGTTGAAATTCTGCAGACAGACTTTGTAATTTGTCGCTTAAAGAGTTGATATCAACAGCTAGTTTGGCGAATTCACCACTTTTCGGCATGGGGAGCCGGGCAGTATAATCCTTTTTTTTCATTTGCAGAGCCCAGTTACGCAAGTGTATAAACGGCGTGACCAGATCGTGTCGGATTAAAAACGAAATGCGTAAAATAAAGAATAGTCCTAGAAGCAAAAAGATGAAATTTAGCCAGAGCAGTAGAGTCTGATTGTTTATAATATGATTCAGTGCTAATAAATTAAGCCCGGAAATAGCGATAAGTAAACTACCTAAGGTAATCAAAGGGAGAAATAAGCGACTGTATTTTAAGCGAATGGGCTCACGGCTTAAATCTCTGGAACTATCGGCTTGTATTTTTATTTGTTCAAGAGGCATAATTCTTAGTTGACTGTTTTAAGTATAGGTGTCGGTATAGCTATTGCTGCTTCATTGATTATAAATGCCAGTTTACAGAAATTTAACGGAAAAAGCTGATTTTCTGTAAATTGGCAATGAAAAATGCCAGACTTTTATTCTGTTGGTGCCTGATAAGTCGGATCATTGGGATTTTTGAAAATAAATTGACTGTCTTCACCTTCGATTTCGACAAAATCAATCTCCATACCGTTAACAACATCAAGTAAATCAGTATGTACGATGAGCTTAATACCTTTTACATCATAAATACTGTCATCATCATTTTTTTTATCAAAGCCCATGAGATATTGAAAACCCTTATGATTTGCATGTTGAGTGACTGCAATTCTTAATGGATCGGCTTCACCACCACTGGCTTTTATTTGAGCGTTAATTTGCCTGGCGGCATCTTCTGTCAGTTTTATCATAGTTTATCTCACTTACTACATTAGTTATGTTAAAAATAGTTATTAAATCATTATGTTAATCAGCTGCATCTTTAATGCGGTGAATAAATTGAATGAAGCGTTTTGCCCAATGGTTCTGGCTGGTATCCTGCAGATGAGCATAACAGGCTAATAGGTTTTTATAGACTATACCATCATGTTGACCATCAATACCGCTGCCTCTATGGATTTTATAGGCGTAATTGAGAGGCTCGGTAATATTAACCAGATGAGAATAATGAAACTCATGGGCTGAAATTATATCGCTTGAAACCAGAGTATCGTCATTCGAACTCAAGCGGGAGTTTTCAGGTTCTAAATCAGCCTTTAAAGGATCGGCAGGCCAGGGCATTAATGGTGTTTCACTATAGCGAATAAGTCCGCGTCCCTGAGGCGTTTCTTCCATTTTTGCATCGGCAGGGATAATACCGACCATATCAACTTGCTGTTCATTCCAGATAAGACTGCGGCATAAAAACATCAGGCCGCCGCATTCGGCATAAGTAGGCAGGCCATTATCAATGGCATCGTAAACAGATTGGCGAAAAGAGTGGTTGGCATGTAACTCTATCTGACGTTCTTCAGGGAAACCGCCGCCAATAAATAAACCATCTATGTTCTCAGGTAATTGCTTATCAACTAATGAGTTGACTTCAATGAGTTCTGCTCCGGCAGCTTCCAGGGCCTCTAAATCACCGGGGTAATAAAAACCAAACGCGCTATCATTGACATAGGCAAGGCGTACCTGAGCAGTTATTGCTTGGGTATTAGGCGTTGTTTTAATAACACTTTTCAGGTGTTTGGGTGAATGCAGATGGCTAATATCGATGATTTTATCCAAATCAACCTGAGATGAGATGATGGAACCAATATCTGTGATCTTCTTTTGAGCTTCACCATCTTCATTACTGGGCATTAAGCCCAGATGACGTTCAACAATTTCCAGGCGCTTATCTTTGTGTACGGCACCTAAAACAGATACATCGGTATAGTGTTCAATTACTGCTCGTAATTTGCTTTCATGACGGGAACCACCCAGCTGATTTAAAATCACACCGGCAATATTAATGCCCGGATCAAACGATTGATAACCAAGAATTAAGGGAGCAATTCCACGTGTCATTCCGCGGGTATCAAGTACTAAAATAACGGGTGCATCAACTAATTTTGAAATGGCGGCATTACTATTACTGCCATCCAAATCAAGACCATCATACAGGCCTTTATTGCCTTCAATGAGGCTGATGTCGCAGGATGTCAACTTACGAGACACTAATTGTAATATCTCATCTCGTGTCATGGTATTAAAATCAAGGGTATAACAGGGCTTACCTGCGGCGCTGCCATGCCATAGAGGATCAATATAGTCAGGCCCTTTTTTAAACGGCTGAACATTCAGACCTTTATTTCTTAGGGCTGATAACAGGCCGATGGTAATGGTTGTCTTACCGGAAGATTTATGTGCGGCTGAAATAAATAAAGGGGTTGCAGAAATCGGCATGTCTATAAGATAAGGGCAAATTGGTTTTTTTCAAGTAATGCTGCATATTTGCAAGAGTGTAAAACAGCAGGGGCTTTTATTAATAGAAAGTATTAATAAAAGCCATAAAAAAAGGCCACATAAGTGACCTTTTTATAAGATTAAGAGGCTTGGATTTTAACGTTTCCAGGCAGAATCTTTTTCTTCATGAGCCATGTCTAAAACCTGAATTGCTTTTTCCATGAAATCATTTTTATAAGTTTCTAATTCATGTCCCGCACCAGGATTATAGTAATCATCAGGGTGCATACCATGTTCATTTTCAAATTTAATGAATTTAGTCTGCATAGCAATTAATTCTTGAATTAGTTCTGCTTTAGTACTCATTTAATGTCTCCGATAAACTGAATTTGATCAGTTATAAGCTAATAATTTGCAAATAATATATCTTAGAAGCTACTTATATACTATATCTACAATGGGTAGTGCAAAACTAAGCCTTACGTATGTGAAGTTAATATAGCTTAGCTTTGCATTGAATAGTTACTAATTAGTAACCACCTTTACGCTTGCTTTCTGGTAAACCTGAGATACGGCCGCCTTGCTTACTTGGGTCTTGTGGAAACAGATTATATAAATCTTTAGAACCGATTTTTTCACCCCATGTGGTGCCCATTTCTTTAATTAAAGCACGGGTATTAGGATTCTTACCACCATTGTTGATGAACTGATCACGCAGAAAATTAATCAAGTCCCAATGCTTATCAGTTAATTCAATATCTTCGTCTGCAGCCATCTGTTTAGCCAGGCCTTCGCTCCAGTCAGTGATATCGACAAGATATCCATTAGCGGTTAGTTCTATTTCTTTACCATCAAAAGTAATAGCCATTGAATCTGCTCCGTAAAAATTTCATAAAACGCATTATGAATGAATTGGTATATTATAAATAAATTAAGGTTATTGATAATATATGAGTTTGAAATAAAATACACCCCCAAAAAGAGATAGAATTTTATTATTAATAATAGTTGTGAGAAATATCAGTTAATTAAAGCATAGATTTAGTCTGTTGCATTGACTGCAGTGATTCCTTTTTGAGGAATAAAAACACCGCAGCCATAGCTATAGTAGTGCCCAACACCCTGTTCCTGGAGTCGGATGGATTCCTCAGGTGAAATATCAGCAATCATTAAACTGCGTGTCTTTATCATGCCAGAGGGGGTTTTTAATTGATGAGATTTACCGCATAGCATCTTTCTGACCTGTATGCCCTGTTCATTAATTTGTTTTTGTACAGCAAGTAAAAACGCCTGCTCATCATCATCTGTTTCAGGAACATGTACATGTCGAGCAACAATAGTAGTCATCGTGCTTAATAAATGGATTTCAGATTGACCAAATGTTAAATCATTGCCATCAATAGAAATAGTCTTACCAGAAATTGATTGCAGTTCAGTCAATTTGTGCTGGGGAATACGAATTTTAAGCCGGGTGCGGCGAGATAATTGAATCAGCTCATCCTCAAAATCATCAGAGCGAATCCAGCCATTTCCAGATTGCGGGATATATATATGATGTACAGCAGCCTGTGCTTCTTCTTTAAACCAGGGTAATAACTCACTCAAGGCATCAGTTAAAGCCCAGGCATGATCCAGTTTGATTTGTTTGCAAGAGACCTTAAACGACAGATCAATCACCTTTTCAGGGGCTTGAAACTCGTTCGGTGTATCCTCTTCACTCCAAAACATAATAAATACTCTTTATTTAGTGCATCTGAATTATTTAGTCGGACTGGTAAACTTGGCTTCCAGATCGGTTTCCCATTCATCAGGCGTATCAGAATAGGGAGGCTTTATATCAATATCAAAAAACATTTCACCAGCAATGGCTTTACTTTGAATTAACTTGAGTAAATCAGCATAGGACTCTAATTGATGATTTTGAATTAAAACTTCACTTAAAATTAACATATAAATTGCTCATTAAATTAGATTAACAGTATATTATGAAAAATAAATAGGTTTTAAATCATAAGATTTCAAGTGCGAAGGTATAATATTATGTGAATATCAGGGATAAATTGACTTTCATCAGTTAATGATAAATTGGGATAGTATATAATCATCGACAGATTATGAGCGCAAAATAAAAGATAGCAAAGTTAAAAAAAAATATTATACGATGAAAATATAGCCTTATAAAATTAAAGCTTATTGTTAATGTGATAGTTAAGTAGTCAGCCCTGAAAAATATATTATCTATTTGAAATATAAGGATTTATCCCTGTTTCTGAGTGACCATAAAGACCAGAAATGTTACAATAAGCACAGATTTTCTGGTCGATTTGGTGAAAAAAATGTACTCAACAGCAGGCAAAGATCAACAACTTAGCTTT
>JAHXIM010000093.1 GCA_025655635.1 gamma proteobacterium symbiont of Lucinoma myriamae
TTTAACTCGACCTGAATGCGTTCAGTAATATCCTGATGGGTGTCCAAATGTATTGGATTCCCTGAATCAGTATCCCGCTCAATGACTCGTCCTGAATGTTGTAGTGTTCTTTGCCAAACAATTGAAAGACCAATTAACACCAGTAGTACTATAGTAATGATAATTAACAAGTAAGCACTCTGTTGATATTGAACATTATCTTCAATTAAAAAAGAGAACCATTTATTATAAAGTTGTTCATAAATTCCACTGGCCATCACACTGGAAAGTCCCTCATTTAAAAGGGCAATAAGCTCTTTATCTCCTTCTCTCACAGCAAAGCAGAAATCTTGCCGTAATTCTTTTATCATAAAATCAACCGTTTTTAAATTGGTTAGTTCTAAGCTCTTGATTAATTGTATGCCAACCAGCTTTTGAACCACAACACCATCATATTGACCAGCTGATAATTTTCGAAAGGCCTCCTCAAACGTTTTTGTTTCAATAATATGCTGAGTTATTTTAGTACGCAGAAGATATTCATGAGCATTATCGCCACTCATAACAAGTAATTTTTTACCTGAAAGATCGGATAAGGACTTGATTGCAGGGCCATCTTTGCGAACCACTACAGTGCCATGCATGCTGAGATAGGGTACTGTAAAATCAAAATAGGCTTCTCGTTCAGGAGTTCTTCCCACCAGCGGCAGCACATCCAGATTTCCTGACTGCAAGTCGTTTTTAACAATATTCCATTCATCAATTTGAAAATCAACATCAAGTCCCATGATGTACGTTACAGATCTTAGCAGTTCAACGGAAAAACCATCAGCCTGATTGTCATGAGTAATAATTGAAAAAGGTGGGTAGCTTAATTCACTGGCAGATTTAAGCGTCTGTTCATAAGGCTCCGCGAAAGAATGGGAGGCCATCAATATAAAAACAAAAAAAGCATATAAAAATTTCATACTCTTTGCCCCCAGTTAAATTAATAACTACCGCGGTTAGGAAAGAATTTATTATTATTTTAGACTAAAACATATCAATTATAGATAAACACTGAGGAAGAGCGAGAATGTTATAAAAAATTGTTACTTCTTCTGTAAACAATAATGTTCACACAATAAAAGTATGTTATTTAAAGCAAAAGCATACTATCTAATGTTAAACATTAAATAGTATGGCATCTAAAAAGGTAGAATTATTTTGCAGGTGCGTTTAAATCAGCATCTGTGCTGTCAAAAGCAAGACGATAACCTAATGAAACATGGTGAAAACGACCATTGGTATAGTCATCATGGATGGCAAAGCCAAAGTTATACACTTTATCAAGTGCCATACTGATGTCTGTTGCATTATCAGATTTCAGGTCACGAATCATTTCAACCGTCCACATTCCATCGGCAAGAACAGCATTAAATTCAACTTCCTGACCACCGTCCATAATACGATCCGCAAGGATGGCACCATTTTCAGAAATCTTCTCACCCGCTTTATAACGATGTAAATCCATAAAGTGCCCTTGGGCTCCTTCTGCCGCAACTTCGTCAGGTGTCTTCAACTTATCCCAGCCACCCAGCTTTTTACCACGACGGCCTTTAATCTCAACCTTAGTACGACTTTCAGTAATATATTTGGTAATACCTGCTGAACTGTCGATTTGGTCTTTTTGTGCATACGCATCAATGTCCGATTGTTCAGGTGCACCAGGCATACCACGATTGTCATGGTGACAGGTTCCCCAGCAACCCGCTCTATCTGCATAAAGCACATCATCCGTAGTAAACATCACAGCCAGTTTAACCTGATTCTTAGGATCCATTTTACCACCATCGGCAAAAGGCACTGGTGTGTGTTCAGTATCTGCCCACTGAAAACGCATATAAAGTTTGGCATCATCGTGCATACTCAGTACGCTAACCGGAATACTGCCGCGTTTTCCTGGAATTGGTGTTGGCTCCAGTTTTTCACCGGTAACTATTTTCTGCCCCATATCAGCCGCTTCTTTATCATGACAACTCACACAGGTTTCACCGCCCTGGAATGGACGCTTACCACCATGCTCACTGCCTTTAAAGATCCACTCCATTGATGACTGACCGGGATAAAACAGAGTGATTTCCCGCTCAGAAGCTTTGCTCCAGTCAATACTGGAAGCACTGCCACTTGATGCTGCAGGTGCTGTAGTCGATGTGGCTGCGGGTGAAGCAACCGCACTGGCTTGTTTTTTCACTGCATTGATTTCAACATCCGCATTATTAAATCCCAGTTTATAACCCAGTGAGACGTGATGGAAGCGACCATTGGTGTAATCATCATGGATTGCAAAACCCAGGTTGTATACTTTAGCCACATCCAGTTGAATATCATCAGCAGTATCAGTCTTAAGCTTGCGTCTCATTTCAACCACCCAGGTATTACCCTGTTTAGAAGAAGTAAATTCAACACCGCCTTCTGATAAAGTACGTTCAGCCAGAATTGAACCATTTTCAGACTTATTTGTACCCGCCTGATAACGATACAGGTCCATAAAGCGTCCTTCAGTCAATTCAGTTTTTACTTCGTCTTCTGATTTAAGCTTGTCCCAACCACCCAGAACTTTACCGCGACGACCTTTGATTTCGACTTTAGTACGACTTTCGGTGATGTATTTAGTGATACCATTGCTCATATCAACCTGACCTTTTTGTGCATAGGCATCAATGGCTGATTGCTCTGGTGCTGCAGGCATATCACGGTTATCGTGGTGACATGTGCCCCAGCAACCTGCCCTATCGGCATACAAAGTATCATCCGTTGTAAGCATCAATGCTAATTTCACCTGATTATCAGGATCCATTTTGCCGCCATCAACAAAAGGTACTGGTGTATGCTCAGTATCTTCCCATTCATAGCGCATATACAGATAGTTATCATCATGTGCGGCCTGAACTTTAACAGGAATACTGCCGCGTTTATTAGGGATCAGCGTTTCTGCAGGCTCCAGTTTTTCACCGGTAACAATTTTTTGTCCCATATCGGCGGTTTCTTTATCATGACAGCTTGCACAGGTTTCACCACCCTGGAATGGGCGCTTGCCACCATGTTCACTGCCTTTAAAGATCCACTCCATGGATGACTGGCCAGGATAGAAAATAGTAATCTGGCGATCAGGTACATCACTCCAATCAATACCAAAGCCTTGAGCCGCAGCAGATCCTGAAGTCGAACTAGTCGGTGCAGCATCACCCGCTTTACACTCGCCAGGTACTTCTTTAATGACCGTTTTAGTGATCACTTTAGGCTTAGGGGGATTGTTAGACAGATCCTGTAATTTTTTCTGCTTATCATTAACAGGCGCCATTAAGGTCGCATCGGGTTTAGCATGCGATGGATCAGGTTGCGAGAATTCTTCTAACCATTCTTCATCCACGCCTTCAGGCATGGTATGCGCAATACCCTTATGACAATCAATACAGGTATTAGCATTTTCCAGAGCAAATTGATGCTGTTTTCTGGCACGAGGTCTTTGATAGGCGATACTCATTGATTCAAAGTCATGACAATTTCGACATTCTCTTGAATCATTTGCCTTCATTCGCTTCCATTCATTAGTTGCTAATTGAGTGCGTTTTTCCAGAAATTTTTCACGGGTATTAATAGTACCCAGTATTTTGTGATAGATTTCATTTAAAGCCTGTATCTTACGCTTTATTTTATACACCCATTCTTTTGGTACATGGCAATCAGGACAGGTAGCCCTTACACCGGAACGGTTGGCATAGTGAATAGTTGTTTTATATTCCTCGTAAACATTGTCTTTCATTTCGTGACAGGTAATACAAAATTCTTCTGTATTAGTCAGCTCCAGTACAGTATTGAAGCCACCCCATAGAATGATACCCAGAACAATAAAAAATACCCCTGCTCCAACAGTAACGCCCATAAAGAGTTTACGGTGTAAAAAACTTGGTGTATACATAATCCCTACCCATTTATACTATAAATAAATTTGTCTCAGCTTCTCTTTTTACAAGAAAAATATCCTTGATTTAAAACAATACTCGCCCATCATGACAATAAGCCGCTTAGTTAACTTTATAAAAGTAAAAAGCAGTTCCCACACAAAGTATTGTTTTAAATCAAAGCTAGCCATGAAAAAAAAGCGGATATAGAGTTCTATATCCGCTTTTTAGGCTAAACGTTTTTTAAAACCGTTAGCTCACTCAACTTAAACAAAATTGATTAAGTCTTGTGATTTATGCGGTTATAAACGTTAAACTTACCCGTTGGTGTAGTCAAACCTTTAATGCGTTTAATCTCTTTAAGAGTTTTTGCATCATAAATTACGATTTCACCTGTTGGATTTTTGTTATCACTACGATTCCAGACAGAAACCCAAACTTCAGTTCCCGCTTTATTGAACTCCATGTGCAACGCCACTTTACCTTTTTCTTTGGTAACCTGGATAGTCTTCACAATTTCACGAGTCTTCTTACTGATAACCTGAACACTTTGTTGTACTTCTGGTTCAGGGTGCTTCAGCTGGTCAGCCCAGAAGTAGTCTGAGTTTTCATGAGTACGGATAAATACACCGGCACCATCTGTTTCAACTTCATAACACATTTTCCATGCTTGATCTTTATGACCCGCTGGATCATTACCCCAAACAGAGACTTTACCTACACCCAGGTGAGTTGTGCCGCCGACAGGACCACACTTAGGATCAATCCAGTTAGCACCAGGACCAGGATGAGGAAGTTTAGCAACATCTATCAGTGCTTCTAATGATCCGCCATCTTTAGTATCCACTACAACCATTTTGTTCGATGCATTGGCTGCAATCTGGAAGTAGCGACCAGTTGGATCATAGAAACCATCATGCAGGAACTTAGCTGTATTTATTTGAGTAATATTAAGCGCATCCAGATCAGTATAATCTACCTGCCACATCTGACCCAGCTCTTTAGCTGCCACTAAGAAAGAAGACTCATTTGGATTGGTATAAATAGCAGCAACTCGAGATTCTTCAACATAGTCACCATCAACATTCATACCACGAGTTGAAACCACTTTTATCGGCTTCATTGTTTTTGCATCAACAATAACGAAATGTGGAGGCCAGTAACCGCCAGCGATAACATATTTACCATCACCAGAAACAGCGACATCACGAGCATCATAAGCAATTTGTGTTTCAGCCACTAACATCTTGTCAGGTGTTTGCCATAAATCAAACTTGTTCAGCTTGCCATCACGACCAATGGTATACCAGAAACGACCATCAACATCTGCAGATTTATCGACATTGTGATGCTCTTGTCCTTTAATAACGTGTACCGCATAACCGGCATCTAGATGAGCAACAATTTCATGCTTATCACCATCGATAATAGCAATTTTACCTGCATCACGTTCGATAACAACGAAGAAGTTTTCCCAGTTGCGACCATGCATTGGCTTAGTTGGGTAATCTTTTGGATCAATATAAACTTTAGTACGCGATTGCATCAACTCCAGAGACATTTCAGGCGGCACAGGTGGATCCATCTGAATATAAGTAGCCATTAATTTAATTTCATCTTTAGAGAAGATGTCATTAAAGTTGTTCATACCGCCTTCTGTACCATAAGTCAGGATCTTCTCAAGACGTGCCTGGCCTTTTTTCATAGTCTCTTTAGGCTCCAGGCTTTTACCTGTTGCACCTTTTCTTAAAACACCATGACAACCCGCACAGCGCTGGAAGTATAAGGTTTTAGCTTTTTCAAAATCAGCTTCAGATAGTGTCGGCTGTTTTGCTGCACCAGCCATTGCTGCGGGTGCACTAAGGACACTTGCTAAAGCAACAGCAGCGGTAAGCTTACCCAGTTTAAAAATATTCATTGTTTTTGTCTCTCCTGGAGAAAATCCTTATAAACCCTGTCATTTGAACGCAAATAACATGCTTTACAAAGGAATGATTAATTTTGAGCACAGCGTAACAATAACCCCACCAAAAGGAGGTTCACCTTGATTTAGATCAAACCTTATCAATACAAAGGGTTGTTCTCCGCTTTGATGAGTGAGGTTTTATCCAAAATAGAACATACTCTGCTCATCAGGAATGGAGGTTTGCCTGATTTTTAGTTTG
>JAHXIM010000101.1:0-2500 GCA_025655635.1 gamma proteobacterium symbiont of Lucinoma myriamae
TGTATAACCCTGGCAGTGTCCTACTTTCGCATGGGAACTCCCAAACTATCATCGGCGATGACACGTTTCACTTCCGAGTTCGGTATGGGGTCGGGTGGTTCCATGTCTCTATGGCCGCCAGGAGATTCTGTATTAGGCTATCTCTTGAAGATAACCTTAAAATTCCTGTTCAATCCTGATGGCATAACTTAAGGACTTTATACAATCGCTTCGCGCTTGTTAAATTCCTAAATATGGCCGCCAGGAAAGACGGTTGAGGCAAAAAATAAGCTCAGCTCACTCTTCGTCTCTAAAAGGGGGGAAGTAAACCAGAAAGACGCTCTAAAGTCTCTCTTTTCTTTTCAATTTGCAAATGTTCTATTCTATTTTTATGCGTTTGTTTCGCCTCTTATCTTATTTCTTTGCTTGTCTTGGGTATGCGCTCAAGCTTTCTTCGTAGTTTACTAGAAAGTACTTTGCGATATATAGTCAAGACGCACGGGCAATTAGTATTGGTTAGCTTCATGCATTACTGCACTTCAACACCCAACCTATCAACGTTGTAGTCTACAACGACCCTTCAGGACAGTTAAACTGTCAGGGAGAATTCATCTTGAGGCCTGCTTCACGCTTAGATGCTTTCAGCGTTTATCAGTTCCGAACGTAGCTACCGGGCAATGCCATTGGCATGACAACCCGAACACCAGCGGTTCGTCCACTCCGGTCCTCTCGTACTAGGAGCAGCTCCTCTCAATTCTCCAACGCCCACGGCAGATAGGGACCGAACTGTCTCACGACGTTCTAAACCCAGCTCGCGTACCACTTTAAATGGCGAACAGCCATACCCTTGGGACCGGCTACAGCCCCAGGATGTGATGAGCCGACATCGAGGTGCCAAACACCGCCGTCGATATGAACTCTTGGGCGGTATCAGCCTGTTATCCCCGGCGTACCTTTTATCCGTTGAGCGATGGCCCTTCCATACAGAACCACCGGATCACTAAAGCCTACTTTCGTACCTGCTCGACATGTCTGTCTCGCAGTCAAGCACCCTTATGCTTTTGCACTAATCTCCTGATTTCCGACCAGGATTAGGGTACCTTCGCGCTCCTCCGTTACTCTTTGGGAGGAGACCGCCCCAGTCAAACTACCCACCATACACTGTCCCCAACCCCGATTAGGGGTCTAGGTTAGAACCTCAAACATACCAGGCTGGTATTTCAAGTGTGGCTCCACTGCAACTAGCGTCACAGTTTCATAGCCTCCCAGCTATCCTACACAAGTAGGTTCAAAGTTCAGTGCAAAGCTGTAGTAAAGGTGCACGGGGTCTTTCCGTCTAGCCGCGGGTATACTGCATCTTCACAGCAAGTTCAATTTCACTGAGTCTCGGGTTGAGACAGTGTGGCCATCGTTACGCCATTCGTGCAGGTCGGAACTTACCCGACAAGGAATTTCGCTACCTTAGGACCGTTATAGTTACGGCCGCCGTTTACCGGGGCTTCGATCAAGAGCTTCGCGCAAGCGCTAACCCCATCAATTAACCTTCCGGCACCGGGCAGGCGTCACACCCTATACTTCCACTTTCGTGTTCGCAGAGTGCTATGTTTTTAATAAACAGTCGCAGCCACCAGTTCACTGCAACCCTCGAACGCTTACTCCGCAAGGGATTCACGTAGGAGGGCACACCTTCTTCCGAAGTTACGGTGCTAATTTGCCTAGTTCCTTAACCCGAGTTCTCTCAAGCGCCTTAGAATTCTCATCCCACCCACCTGTGTCGGTTTGGGGTACGGTTTCTTATAACCTGAAGCTTAGAGGATTTTCCTGGAAGCAGAGCATCTATCACTTCAGTCCCTTAGGACCTCGTCATCACGTCTCGGAATATAAGAGACCCGGATTTTCCTAAGTCTCATTCCTACCGGCTTAAACCTGGATAACCATCACCAGGCTG
The DNA here is from genome assembly GCA_025655635.1 of gamma proteobacterium symbiont of Lucinoma myriamae. GTDB lineage: Bacteria > Pseudomonadota > Gammaproteobacteria > GRL18 > GRL18 > GRL18. Next base: position 1,928 of record JAHXIM010000101.1, read on the forward strand.
ATATAGCTTTCTCCGTCTCCCCATCGCAGTTATAAAAAGTACTGGAATATTAACCAGTTTCCCATCGACTACGCATCTCTGCCTCGTCTTAGGGGCCGACTCACCCTGCTCCGATTAACGTAGAGCAGGAAACCTTGGGTTTTCGGCGAGAGGGTCTTTCACCCTCTTTATCGTTACTTATGTCAGCATTCGCACTTCTGATACCTCCAGCATTCCTTACAGAATACCTTCATCAGCCTACAGAACGCTCCTCTACCATGCCACCACCTAATGGTGTGGCATCCGCAGCTTCGGTATATTGCTTAGCCCCGGTAAATCTTCCGCGCAGGCCGACTCGACTAGTGAGCTATTACGCTTTCTTTAAAGGGTGGCTGCTTCTAAGCCAACCTCCTAGCTGTCTGGGCCTTCCCACATCGTTTCCCACTGAGCAATAATTTTGGGACCTTAGCTGGCGGTCTGGGTTGTTTCCCTCTCCACGACGGACGTTAGCACCCGCCGTGTGTCTCCCGTAATTGTACTTCCAGGTATTCGGAGTTTGCATCGGGTTGATAAGTCGGTATGACCCTCTAGCCG
>JAHXIM010000036.1 GCA_025655635.1 gamma proteobacterium symbiont of Lucinoma myriamae
AAAAAACTTGAGTTATGCCTTAATCAAGTTGGAATGACGCATCTACAAGCACCTTTTTAAAACACTGTTGATTTAAAGGGGAACACTGATGCGATATCTATAACATGAGTAATACTGCTATGGACTAAGGCGTGTGGTGCTTGCAGGGCATTATAGTTTGCATTCTGACCAAAAATTGATTGACCTTCAGCGGCATACCATTTGCCAAACTGACAATTAGTATGATCAGATATGTTAGTCTCAATTTGATTTAAGATAACCGCCTTATAACCCGCCTGTTTAAACTTAACATGATCCAGTTTAGCAAAGTTAAGATAGATTTGATGGGTTGCAACTTGTGTGTCTTTGGCTATGATTTGCACACGTTCCTTTAAAGAAACAAAGCTTGTTTGAAAAGCATCCAGAATTTTGCTGGAGTTATCTGAAGCCTTATTAATATTGAGGCTGTCTTTGACCATATCTTCTGCATTTAATTTAAGGCGGCCAATGTTTTCTTCTATGTCCTGAGTCGCTTTTTGGGTGTTGGCTGATAATTGTCTTACCTCATCAGCCACTACAGCAAATCCTCGCCCATGTTCTCCGGCTCTGGCTGCTTCAATGGCGGCATTAAATGCCAGTAAATTAGTTTGTTCTGATATATTTTTTATCAAAGTTACCACACTATCAATTTCTTCCATTTGTTTATAAAGCTCATGGGAATTTGATTCAGATTTACTAGCCAGCTTCTTAATGCTATTGATGGTATCAGAAACTTCCTGACTCTGTTTGGTCATATCATCAATGTTTTCATCAGCTTGATTATTCAACTGATTAATTTCTTCGAGGTGATCCTTATTAGAAGCCAGCCCCTGTTGAACAATTTGAATATTCTTGTTTGAATTATTGATAGATAACTCAATTAAAGATTCAGTTAATTGGTTTTGTTCTTGCTCCTTAAGAACATCAGCCATATTTTTTCAGCACTTTTAGAATGCTCTATGGCATTATTTGCTGCCTCTGAGGCGTTATCTAATAATAAATTAATGGTTGACTCAATATTACTTATCTCATCATTTCGTGAGACATTAATCCGGGCATTGATATCGCCTTTTGATAAGATTGCTTTGACTTCTTTGCCAAGACTCATAATACAATTAATAATATTTCTCATGATCATGGTTGTCAGCAGTACAATGATGACAGTTAGAAGGCAGCTTTTTATGATGAATGCGGTGATGCTGCTGGCGAGCAGTTTTTCATAATCCTGATTAGTTTGATCACTTAATTGCTTTACCGATTGAGTAATCTCCTGAGTTTTAAACTTTAGTTTTCGCCATGCAGCTAAACGCTTTTTCAAATCATCTTTAGTAAGGGACTGTGATTTTACTTTTTCAATTAATGTATATGCTATTGTAGAAAAGTTTGAGTATTCAGTTGTAATATCATGATAAATAGCATTATTTAGAGATTTTAACTTATCCATACTGGAGGCGGCTTGCTTAATTGCTTTGCTCATTGTTTTTTTAGCCCTGTCACTATTATTGATAAAAACAACACCGGAAGAACTATTAAAAAGCAGGCCGCCGATAATAATTCCATCAAGCGCAGATTTTTGTTGGGCAATATTATAGCTGGTATGGTACTTGTTATTGATATCCTGCATTGATTGATATGTGGTGATGCCTATCCACATAAATCCAATGATAGTAATAATTGATATGGCGAGACTTTTTGGGAAATGGATAAATTTTTTAACATCAGTTAATACCTGTTCGGTTAAGACACATTGAGCCGTCTGGTTTTCTCAGAATAAAAAAACTTGTGTACTATTTTCTTGTGCACTATTTTAGTATTAATATCGGCAGTAAAGTGTTATTTCTTTAGTATAAAAAAGAAAGAAGCTTGTGTAGCAATTTGTATTTTTAATCGATGGAATTAATAATACGGTGATAGCTATCGAGGCGTTGTTTACTGATTTTATTTTCATCTACTGCTTTGAGCAAACCACAATCAGGTTCATTGAGGTGTTTACAATCTCTAAAACGGCAGTTATGAGTGTATTTATGTAGTTCCACAAAACCGTGGATCACATCCCCTTTAGAAATATCCCATAAACCAAATTCCCTTACTCCAGGAGAATCAATCAGGCTTGTTTGTGTTATGTGCTGATCTTCAACGGCTAGATTTGCCGCAGGCTTATTGATGTGATAAAGGCGTGAGACACTAGTTGTGTGAATGCCTTTATTGGTTGCCAGAGACACATCGCCCTCTTTAATCTTAGCATCCGGGAGCAGGGCATTAATCAGGGAGGATTTACCCACTCCGGACTGCCCGACAAAGACGCTGACTTTACCGGCTAATTGCTCAAGCAGGCTGTCCATTCCATGCTTGCTTTTGGCACTGGTATAGAGAATTTGATAGTTAATATCCTGATAGATTTTAATCCGTTTTTCCAGAACTTCTCTTTGCTCATCAGATAAGGTATCAATTTTATTGAGTACTAAAACAGGTTGAATATGTGACAGTTCAGCAGCCACTAGATAACGATCAATTAAACCTTCATTTAATTCTGGAACAGGTGAGGTAACAATGAGAAGCTGATCAACATTGGCTGCGACAGGCTTCATTTGTCCGCTAAAGTCAGGTCGGGCAAGTACTGTAGTGCGAGCGTCAAGTGCTGTGACAACACCTTGAATCTGCTCATCATCCGGAATATTTGTTAGTTGCTGCCAGACTATTTTATCACCGCAGACGATGGCATCGATATTTTGCCGTAGAGCACAACGAACTATTGAATGACTGCTGCCATCTTCAATATCTAAAGTGGCACCAAAATGACTGATAACGACACCATGATGAAGTGTCTCATCAAGCAGCTTGTCATTATCATTTATTTTTTTTAATTTTTTATTTGCTCTGGCTAAACGTTCGTCCTGGATTTTCTGGATACGCCATTGTTGTCGTCGGTTAAGTTGTCGTTTAGCCATATAAAGAATTGATCACATTTTATAAAAACGAGTATTTAGATATTCGACTACATCTTGTACCTGATCATCCGGCCAGGCAACACCTACGCTTGTTTTGCAGCGTGTTACCTGATTTTTCAGGCCATTGATAGAACTTACTCGACGATTAGAACGAGTATATATTTTATCAGGATCACCACCCATCAAGGAGGCATGGCAAGATTGACAATTAGCATCATGAAGATCTTTACCATGAGCAGGATTGGCAGCTAAAGTGTTCTGACTCAGTAAAACGAAAAAAGGAATGAGAAGCAGGGCGTATTGTAATTTCATTGTTTGTTTTTTCATCATTATTCCATTATGTGTTATTTAAATGAGCTATTCTAACTGGTGCGGGTGGATGTGAATCATAATAAGCTGAGTGCAGTGGATCTGGAGTCAAAGTATTAGCGTTTTCTTTATACAGCTTCACCAGAGCTTCAATCAGCTTGTTTGCATCAGATTGTTCTGCTGCATAATCATCAGCTTCAAACTCATGTCTACGGCTAATCATAGCGCTAATTGGGCTAAGAAAAAAGGTAAATGCGGGTGATGCAATACTAAATAAGATCAAAGCCGCATAAATAGAGGGTGTCGTCATACCCAGACCATGGTAAAACCACTCCTGCTGCATGAGCCAGCCAAGCATAGCAAATCCAGCCAGGGTCATAAATGTCATAGAAATTAAGCGCTTAATAATGTGTTTTTTCTTAAAATGTCCCAGCTCATGAGCTAATACTGCTTCAACTTCTTCTTCATCCAGAGAATCAAGCAGGTTATCAAAAAAGACAATTTGTTTATTATTACCCAGACCTGTGAAATAGGCATTGCCGTGGCTGGAGCGTTTTGAGCCATCCATTACCAGAATACCCTTGCTGAGAAAACCACATCGAGTCATGAGTTGTTCAATACGCTGTTTGAGAGAACCTTCTTCAAGTTCAGTGAACTTATTAAAAATAGGCGCAATAAAAGCGGGGTAGGCCCACATCATAAAGAAGCCAAAACCCATCCATACCGCCCAGGCATATAACCACCAGAATTCACCGGCACTGTCCATCAGCCAGAGGATCACCATAATTAATGGTATGCCGATCACTAAACCCAGAATGGATTGTTTCACTAAATCAAGCAGCCAGACTTTAAGTGTAGTGCGGTTAAAACCAAATTTTTCTTCTAAAACAAAAGTATTGTAAAGCCCCATAGGAATACTGATAAATGAAGAAATAAACCCCATTAGAAGGATAAATAATATACCGGCGTAAAGTGGATCAAGCTGATAGCTGCGAACATATTGATCAAGCAGTTCAAGTCCGCCTCCTAAAGTCCAGACAAACACCAGAGTTGTGCCAATCAGAAGCTCAATATTCCCCAGCTTTTCTTTGGCAATGGTGTAATCAGCGGCCTTTTGGTGCTCTTTTAAGGAAATTTTTTCGGCAAAGGCTTCGGGAGTTTGTTCTCGATGTTGTTTGACATGCCTAATCTGACGTAAGGCAAGCCAGAAATGGGTCATGGCTGATAAAAGAACCATAATGATAAAAATTGTACTGAACAGCGGCATAGTATTCCATTTGTTATTGCATTTGTTAAAGATAGTATTATTAAATAAGAGTTTATTAATAATACATAATTGACTATGATTATACCTTAGTTGACAAAAAAGCACGAAAAAGAATCCAAACTATTATTGTAAAGAGAACACTCAATGACACAAGACCAACGTAACCTGATCTGGGTTGATTTAGAAATGACCGGGCTTGAACCGGATACTGACCGGGTGATTGAGATTGCCACTATTGTTACCGATGCTGAATTAAACATTTTAGCAGAAGGGCCTGTATTGGCTATTCATCAATCAGATGAAGTCTTAGCAAAAATGGACGAGTGGAATACTACCCATCATGGTCAATCAGGCTTAACAGAAAGGGTTATTAATAGTACCTTAAATGAAGATGATGCGATTAAGCAAACCATTGAGTTTTTGAGTCAATACGTGGGCAAGGGAGTTTCTCCAATGTGCGGTAATAGCATTTATCAGGATCGCCGTTTTATGGCTCGTTGGATGCCCGAACTGGAAGAATATTTTCATTATCGCAATTTTGATGTCAGTACCTTAAAAGAATTAGCAAAACGCTGGTATCCGGCAGTGATGGACGGCTATGAAAAGAAGGGCGCTCATCTGGCCCTGGATGATATTAGAGAGTCCATTGAAGAAATGCTTTATTATCGAAAGACTATTTTGAAATAAAGAGATAAAAGAATTACTTTTCCCTGATGTTTACAGTACTTTCCATTTCTTATATCCGCTATATGAAAATTCAGAATAAAGTAAAATATATCATTGATTTTATTAATGATATATTTTATTGATTTTATTAATGATATATTTTATTGATTTTATTAATGATATATTTTATTGATTGCAATAGTGACTTGAATTGTGTATATTTTTCTTTCTTTCTAAGAGTTTCATTTTTATTTAAGATGTTAAAAAACATAATATTATTTTTGTTGTTTGTATTTTTTACCCAGACTGTTCTGGCGGGTATTGATCTGCATAATGGCTCAGATAATGCTAATTCATCTGATATTATCGAACACTATATTGATGTGCATAGTATTAATGCATACAGTACTGTTCATCAGTGTGACTCTGAATTAGAAAATAAAAGTAACAACACTATAGTTTATAGTGATACTAATAACGTTCAACACGATCATCAACACAATAAACAACATAGTTGTCATGGTCATATGACATCTTTTTCATTTATTGAGTTTTCAATATTTACCTTCAATTATAGTCATTTTTCTTCGACTTTTTCTTATCTGTTTAACAACTATTCTGCCATTGTAAGTCCTGCTGACAGACCTCCTATCACTTCATCAATGCCATTAACTTAAGGATTCAACCCACTCTTTTGTAAACCATATTGTACTTGGGTCTATTCCAGCGATTTCGTTTGTCTACTCTTATAAAACTTCTATCCGGTCTATAAGCATCAACAATCTATAATACCCCAAAAAATTAAGACAACAAAATCAGAATTCATATTCCTAAAGAGTTAAACTAAAGTCAATAAACAGGAGTAAGAGATG
>JAHXIM010000007.1 GCA_025655635.1 gamma proteobacterium symbiont of Lucinoma myriamae
ATGGTTGGATACAATTTACATAGCGGTGATCCTCCTACAGGGGACTTACACCCCATTAGTTTATGCCCATGACGGGCGTACACAATAAATTCATCGCCGCTGATGCGCGCAATAAAATCATCAACTCTCATACATTTTCGTAAACGGGATGCCACCTTGGTTAATAATACATCACCAAAATCGTGACCCAGAGTATCATTAATCGATTTGAATTCATCCAGATCGATAAAAAATAAAGCAAAAGGTTGTTCAGTGATCTTATGCCTTGCCAGCGTTCTCTCTAAATAATCATAAAAATGACGACGGTTGGGTAATTGAGTCAGGGTGTCATAAAATGCTAAATTTTCCAGTTCAGTGGTTTTCTGTTTAACTTTGTACTCAAGGTTATCATTAAGAAGCTGTAACTCTAACGCATGTATCATGCAGGCCTTCTTCAGCAATAAGACGTTCATTTGTTTCTTTGTTTAAACGTCTGGTTAAAATCTGGTTTTTAATTTGCAAGGTAAAAGCATTAGTCAGGCTTTTATTAAAGCGCAATGCGGCAAAACTACTGAATAAAAAAATGATGACATAAGTAACTAAATGAACAGATTGTATTTCATCAAAATGCAGAAAAAAGAAACCAATAAGCGGTAGAGAAAGTGATGCCAGATAGGTAAAAAATGCCTGTTTAATGATCCCCAGTGATGAAATTGAAGCAACTGATAGTGTGCCGATAAGAAGCAATACATAGGTATAATAAAGCGCCTGATCTAAGGGCACAAGAAAAATAAGCAGACTAAGAACTATGCCATTAAGGCTGGCACCAAAAACAAACAAATAAAGCCATAATTGCAGATTACTATTGGCTGATGAGCGCAAATAAACATTAAAAAGAATAATTCGTAATGACAGGATAAACAGACAAGAGATGTACCAGTGAATGAGTTGTTCTCTGATTTCTGCCAGTGACCAAAAGAGATATAGCATGAGAGTAACAGCAACAAAAACACTGGCCACAGTCAGTGTTAATGAACGATAGAGGTATCTGACCTGTTTTTTTAAGAGTAAATGCTGTGTGAGTATCTCCGGTGCTGGTACCATAGCATGCCGATTGTTTTATTTTAAATTTCAATTATCTATCATCTGAAAAAGATAATCAAGGATGCACACCACATAGGTGAAGAATTGTTCTATAATAGGTCGATTATATAGAGGGGGCAGTACATTTAGGTTAATAATAAATGTAGTTCTATTTTCCAGTGTACTCAATATGGGTAAGTCTTGATGCGTAACGTTATAATATTATTGATATTTTTATTGAGCTATGGTCTCCTGGCTGCCGATCAGACAGAAAAAGATGATTGGGAAAATGGCTTTAATGATCAGCCTGTCATTCCAGAAATAGTTTATCCTGACTGGTTTAAAAAGAGTTTTCTGGAATTACCAGAAGACATTCAGGAAGCTGTTGATGATGGAAAAAAAGGCATTATTGTCTATTTTGGCCAGAAACATTGTGCTTATTGTCAGGCTTTAATTGACAAAGATTTTGGCCAGAAAGATATTGAAGCCTATACAAGACAAAACTTTGATGTCATTGCCATTAACATCTGGGGTAGTAATGAAGTAACGACACCAGATGGTCAGGTAATGACAGAACGGGAGTTTGCCCTTCGAGAAAATGCCAACTTCACGCCATCATTAATTTTTTATGATGCACAGGGTAAGCAGACACTCATGTTAAGAGGCTTCTATCCGCCTTATAAGTTTCGTGCTGCTATGGAATACGTGGAGCGGGGTTACTATAAAGAAGAGTCCTTTAGAAATTAGATGTTTAGAGCCAATCCTCCGCCAAAGTTTGAAATTTCAGACATGAATCATGAAGATTTTTTTATGCCGCCGCCGTTTGCATTGGATCGCAGTCATTTTCAGGCGCAGGAACCGCTGCTGGTCTTTTTTGAACAGCAGGATTGTCATGCCTGTGATGTGCTGCATTCTGAGCCATTAGAATTTGAAGAAACTAAAAAATTACTGAGTCACTTTGAAATTGTACAGCTGGATATGAATTCTGATACCCCGGTTATTACCCCTAATGGCCAGAGAATAACAGCAAAACAATGGGCTGATCAGCTTAATTTATTCTATGCACCGACGTTGATTGCTTTTGATGAAAGAGGTCATGAAATTATTCGTATTGATTCTGTTGCGCACGTTTATCGTCTAAAAAGTGTATTAGAATTTATTGTCAGAAAAACCTATGTTACTACACCCAACTTTATGACCTGGCGTTTTGATACTATTTTTGGGGGCAAAAAATTACCACCTATGGAGGCTCGTGATGATAGTGATGAAGATTTTGATGATGCCCCTCAGGGAAGTAGTAATTAACTCTCGAATTAATGAAAAAATAAAGAATGAATGAAGAATATATCCTGATGCTGGCACAGGCTGGTATTTCAGAAACGGCCATAAAAAACTCCTTTAGTTCAGCGACTTTAGATCGAGGTATCGACTACTTTGAAAGTGATCGGGTTGAAATTACCAATATTGAATCTTCAACAGGTCAGGATATTAAGATTTATGCTGATGTCTTTGGCAGTCGTGGTTTTGCCTACAATACAATGGTTACGCTAAAGGTGACTGCACAGCACACGAGTATTATTGGTGAATGTGATTGTCCTGTTGGTTTTCGTTGTAAGCATGCGACAGCAACACTGCTTAAATTTGCCCAGGAAAATGCACAAACAATCGCTGAAAAGGCACAATTAGGCCATCATGTTCAGCAGAATGAAAAAGATGTTGAGAACTGGCTTCACTCCTTTAATCCGGAAACTTCAGACAGTCATTTAAGCGTATCCGATCTCAGGAGTAATACCAGGACTGTTCATAATAATGTTTTGCTTTATTTAATGACGCCCTCTGATAACGACTCCGGGATTGAAATTGTCTCCATAGTTGCCAGGCAGCTTAAGAAAGGCGGGTTTGGTAAGAGCAGAGCGCAGAGTTTAGAAGATTTAGTCGATGGTTATACTTCACATCTGAATTTTGAACACAATGAGCAAGATGTTGAAATTGCCGGCCTGCTCTATAGCATGACAGGACGAGGGCTTTTTTACCGTCAGAATAATTATCTGATTAAAGGTGATATCGGCGAGCTCACATTAAAAAAATTATTAAAAACTCAGCGTCTTTTCTGGCTGACACAGGAGCTCAATCAACCCATGCAATGGGGTGACAAACGACTATTGGAATTGTCATGGGTGCATACAGAAAAACAATATGAACTGAGTGTTAATATGTCGCCAGAGGCACAGGATTCATTCCGTCTAAATCACTTTTATTATATTGATAGCGAAAATAATGAAATTGGTCTTGCCCAGCATCCTGATTTATCTACGCAGCAAATTCTTAAACTATTAACCGCTCCTCCCATTCCTGACACTATGGCACAAAAGGTCAGTGAGCAGCTGGTACAGGCCTGGCCGGAAAATGCAGTGCCTATGCCGGTTGAATTCACTTACGAAATCATTCACATTAATGATAAACCCACAGCTGATGTGTTATTGCACTCCACCACGGCAAATGAAGATAATGGTGGACGGCGAGTGCATTTGCTGAGTTTACGTTTTAATTATGGTGGTCATTTAATTCAGCCTGAAAAAATAAGCGGCACTTATCGAATCCTTGTTCAAGAGCAGCAGGACAAACAGCAATATCAAATCGTACGTGATGCCGGTTTTGAACAGCAATGCATTGAATTACTGGCTAAGCATCACTTTGTGAGTGCCGCTAAAATGGGATTGAATAAACTGGATCAAACCATAATGGCTGATTCAGCCACAACATCACTATGGCACTGGCATGACTTTCAATATGAAGTTATCCCTCAGTTGCAGGAGCAGGGTTGGAATATTCACTTTGATGACAGCTTTCATATGCAAATTGAAGAAGCTGATGAATGGTATGGTGAGCTTGAAGAAAAAGATGATAAAGAATGGTTTGAAATCAGCCTGGGCATTGAATTAAATGGCCAAACCATTAACTTATTACCCTCATTGGTTGAATTGCTGGCGCTGGAAAAAGATCCGGCACAAATGAGAGGCCGGATTTTATCACGCGAACATATTATTCTGCCTGTATCAGAAGATGAGAATAACCCCCGCTGGATAAAGCTGCCGTCAGAAAGAATTATGGGGATTTTTGATACTCTGGTTGAACTGTATGATACTCATGCATTAAATGATGACGGTAACCTGGAATTTAGTAAACATCAGGGTATGCAGTTAGGTGAACTGCTTAATGATCCCACATTAAAATGGAAGGGTGCTGAACAATTAAGAGCATTGAGTAAAAAAATTCAGGATTTTAAAGGTATTGAGGCGGTTAACCCTCCTGATAACTTACAAGCAGAATTAAGAGATTATCAGCTGCAAGGTTTAAACTGGCTGCAATTTACCCGAGAGTATCAATTCAATGGTATTCTGGCTGATGATATGGGACTGGGTAAAACAGTGCAGGCACTTGCTCATTTGCTTTATGAAAAACAACATCACTTTAGTGATAAAAATGGTGAACATCAGCCCTCTTTAGTGATCGCACCTACTAGTTTGATGGGTAACTGGAAACGTGAAGCACAGCGCTTTACCCCGGATTTAAAACTCACACTCTTACATGGTCCTCAGCGCAAAGCCCTTTTTGAGGACATCAGTGAATATGATATCGTCCTGACCACCTATGCCCTGATGTTAAGAGATAAAGAATTTCATGAGCAGCAGCACTATAATTTTGTTATTTTAGATGAATCACAAAATATTAAAAATGCCCGTTCAAAAACCTCTCAGGTTATTTTTAAACTCAAGGCTAAGCATCGTTTATGTATGACCGGCACACCTATGGAAAACCATTTAGGTGAACTCTGGTCGTTGTTTCACTTTTTAATGCCGGGTTTTCTCGGTACCCAGGATCGATTTAATCGACTGTTTCGCAGCCCCATAGAAAAACAGGGGGATCATGACAGACAACAGCAATTACATAAGCGTATTAAACCTTTTATGCTGCGCCGAACTAAAGAAATGGTTGCTACTGAACTGCCTGAAAAAACAGAAATGATCCGTACCGTGCCGCTCTCAGGCAAACAGCGGGATCTGTATGAAACCGTGCGTCTGGCAATGGATGAAAAAGTACGTGAAGAAATCAGCAAAAAAGGCCTGGCTCGCAGTCAGATAATGATCTTAGATGCCTTGTTAAAATTACGCCAGACCTGTTGTGACCCAAGATTACTGTCATTGAGCAAGGCAAAAGATGTGAATGTATCTGCCAAGCTGGATATGCTGATGGAAATGGTGCCTGAAATGATAGATGAAGGCCGAAAAATTATTATCTTTTCCCAATTTGTTAAAATGCTGGGCTTTATTGAAGAAGAGTTAAACAAGTTTAACATTAGTTATGCAAAACTTACCGGGCAGACAAAAAATCGCGATGATGTGATTATGAGTTTTCAGGAGGGAGATGCTCAGGTCTTTTTGATTAGCTTAAAGGCCGGCGGTGTAGGGCTGAATCTTACCGCTGCTGATACTGTTATTCATTATGATCCCTGGTGGAACCCGGCCGTTGAGCGACAGGCAACGGATAGAGCTTATCGCATAGGTCAGGATAAACCGGTGTTTGTTTATAAACTGTTGACAGAAGAAACAGTAGAAGAAAAAATCCTGCAAATGCAGAATAATAAACAAAAACTGGCGGATGCGCTTTATCAGGATAAAAAAGCAGATAACGTTGCACCATCCAGCCCTAAAGGCCCGCAATTTTCTCAGGAAGACTTAATGGATTTACTCAATCCGCTTGAATCCTGATATCCTAAGCACAATAACAGTGATTATTTAAGCCCGCTAACATAATTGGCAACGGCTTCAATTTCCATTTCAGTGAGCTTTGATGCCACAGAATGCATAATGGCATTGTCATTGTTACGCTCACGCTCATGAAACAGGTTTAACTGATCGGCTACATAGTCAACCCTGAAAAACATATTATCTATTTGAAATATAAGGAATTAATCCTGCTTTTGAGTGACCAGATCAACCAGAAATGTTATAATA
>JAHXIM010000124.1 GCA_025655635.1 gamma proteobacterium symbiont of Lucinoma myriamae
AAACTTGAGTTATGCCTTAATCAAGTTGGAATGACGCATCTACAAGCACCTTTTTAAAACACTGTTGATTTAAAGGGGAACACTGATGATCCCGATAATCATCCCTTTATATGTCATTTACTCTTACCTTATGCATCCTGTTTATATCAGCTGTCGGTACCGACGTTTAACCAGCCGTTCATACTTCTTTGCCCGAGCCAGTTGTTTTGGCTTTTGACCGGGAGAATGGTAACGACCGACTGCCAGCCACCAGTTCTGTTGTCCACTGCGTTCATATTCATTACGTAAAATTTGTGCGGCCACTTTCAGATTGTGGTACGGCTCCAATGACTGCCACAAACTGCCTAATTTTTTATGATGATAATGCCAGTTAACCTGTCCTGCCCCAATATCAACCAATGTTGTACCCGACTTTATAGCCTGTCTTAATGCCTGATAGGCGGCTTTACGATTCTTATATCGTCTGCTCTTACCCGCGACATTCAGCGTCCAGGGCCATGGCATGAACCCATGTTGAGTCGTTAAACCTGATTCCTGAGTCAGCATGGCGTAATACACTTTCACTGGCACCTGATAGGTGTTAGCGATACGTTGATAGCCAACAGGAATGCGTGTGCTGTAGGCCTGAACCTGAGCTGTCAGAACAAACTGGCCGCAAAGCAAGAGTATCAATATCCTTCTTCTCAACATGTACACCTTTCTATTCACATCACTTATGGCAATTCAATTTCCTGATAACGATTCGCACCGACTTTTACCGCCACATACGGCACCTTTGCTGTAAATTGACTAATCATTCCCAGCTTACCTTTATCATGATTCAAGGTAATCGTTCGTGCTCGTACCTTTTCAGGTGCGATATTATGTGCTTTTGCCCAGTCCCTGATCTGTGTATTTGATATCGCTGATGCAATAAAAATATCCAGTTTTCTGCCGTTATTGACTTGCTCTAACAAAACCGATAATGCACTATCACACTCAGCACAGGCAGACACAGTGGTAAAAAAGAGTAAACGTCCTTTATGACTTGTTTGTTCCGGCATCTTCGGTTTTTGTGCCTGCGCAATTTTTGCCATATCGATCAGTTGTGCTCGGGGATAAAGTCGTGTCCAGGCCTGATCAACCTCTCGTTGAAATGCCAGCTCCTTCTCTACCCGTTCCTTTTCAAAAAGCACATGAATTTCTGCCAGCCGACGACGTTCAACCCGCGTTTGTGCTTCAACACCCAATGCGGTTATCGGATCCAGATCAGGACTCAGAACACCACGATGCCCCCGCATTAAGCTTTGATAAGCCTTCCAGTCGAGTCTTGTTAACCCCCACGCCTCATATTCTTTGGTCTCACTATTTTCTGATTGTGACTGCTGCTCATTTGAGAACTGATACCGACTCTGTTCGACGCTTTGTTTCTGTGCCAAACATAACGGTGTAACCATCACTAAACACAATAAAAAACTTAGCCTTTTCATTAATAATTCCCTTCTAATTCACTGGAGTACAAGTACTGCCATCGGCAAGAATATACGTGCGCTGTTCATAGGCAATCGTTAAATCCCGAACTAATACTGACTGCTGATAACAATCAATTGGTTGTATTTCCTGAACAACTGGTTTTTCAACCACCACGTTAACGGGTCTTACTACAGCAAATATCTGAGCGATATCACCTTCATCCGCATCAGCAAAAGCCACTGACTCAATAGGACTCATATCACTCGCTACCACCGGTTCTGATTCAGTGATCACAAGCACAGCAACAATAATAAAAACAAATACACCCATAACAATTAACTCCTTTCCCTAAATCACGGTTTGCTTAACGGATTGGCCAGTTTTTATATTCTTAAACATCACCTGTGATTCAGTGACATCAATTTTTTCAACTTTCCAGCCTGAACGCCTATCACCCACTCGTAAATTTTCTATTGCACCCACATTTTTAGATTGAATGGCAGCATAATGCACACCATCCCATTGATCGATGGAGAGCAATTTGAAAGGCATATTTTTTGCTGGAGTGGATTTCTTTCGCCTGACATACGTTTTCTTTTTATAGCTTTTAGCTACCGTCGCTTCGATCTCACTTCTAAATTGCTGCATTCTTTCCCTGAAACTTTGTCTGGCTTTACTTAAATCATCCTGAGTGACCACATCTTTCATCACTTCTGATAACTGAGTGACCTGAGTCGTTAGTTGGTTCACCACCTCACCTTGTTTAGAAAATGACATCATCTGTTGTGTCATTTTCTGGAGCTGTGCTTCCATACTGGTCACACGTTCATTCAAGAGTTCCTCCTCTGAAACCGGGCTAAGCGTTAAGCCTGGTTTATTTACTATATTTTTTACTACCTGTGTGTTTTCCTCCGGTGCCTCTAAGCTTATTGTTTCATTCACCCCATCAAACAGATCATCATTATCACTAAGCTCTACTGTTTCATCATTATTAGTTGACAATAATGACTTATCACTTTTAGAAAGATACAAGCCACCTATGCCAACAATAAAGACAGCAACAATCCCCGCTAACATCCACTTAATACCTGTAGGAACCGGTTTAATGTTGGATTGTGTGTCAGAACGATCTTCTGATTGAAAATCAATTATTTCACTCTCTTCTTCTAAATGATCTATTTCATTATTATTCGTCATCTATTATTTCCTTATTAAACTCTGATCATGATGAACCACTAGCGAGCGATATTCAGGTACCACCTCAAACGACACATAGCGATGTACTGGGTCAAGCACTAACATAAAAACAGCACCCGATAATATATTCAAAACCTGTTTTACCGTCATTGGCCCCAACTGACGATGAACTTCAGGCAAAGGTAAACTCATCAACACCGTCATATTGGGATCATGTGCATGCTGTTGTGCCAAGCGATACCCACTACGTTTCAACGTATAGGAAATTGCCTGACCGACAGTACTGAGCTGACCTGGATAGTTAATCGTTATCATGGTTTGTAATGGAGACTCCTGACCGATAGTGGGCTCAGGTTCGATAGCTGAATAGCGATCAGTTTGAACGACACCATTAACAGGTTGGATTGCCTGCACTTTTGCTATACAGAAAAAGAGTGTCAGGCCGATGAGCATCGTGATCCTGTTTTGCATATTACATTCTCCAAGATTGACTGTTGGTCAGATACTAATCAATTCCAAAAATAAATGTCACAATCAATCAGAAATGAAATTTGTCTGATTCTTTTTGCATCAAGAGGTCAAAAGGAGTAAAACGGCACGAATGGTAAGGGGGATTATCGAAAAGGCCCCTCCCTCACTAAAAAACCGTGAGGGAGCGGAGGGGAAAGGAATTAAGGGTAATTTTTATTAAAAGTAAGGGAAAAGTAATGGTAATAAAAAGCAAACGGTAAAAGGTTAAAGGGTTACAAACCATTACTTCACACGATTTATTTTCAATCAACACCAACTGGATCACCCGACTGAATGAACACGGATGCAATAAGAATGACTCAGATTCAAACACAACTCAACAGACTGCAAAAACCACACTGGCTACCCGCATTCAAACTGATCATACATCACTTTATTGGTGCTCAAATCAACGAGCAGCATAATGTTGCACAAGGTATATTAGAGGTGCTCCAGTCATTAATCCCCCATGATAAGAACAATGAATCACTGGCGATTGAACGTTTACAAAAAATGTTCTGTTTTCATTATCGATTTTATAAAACTCACACTTCATCTGAAGCAAAAACTGGAGCAACAACTTTCTGGGATCCTATGGCTGAGTCATTCCATGATTTCTCTCAAGATGAAAACATCAATATTGAGCGATATGAGTGGGATACCTCCCACCCTGCCCCAGATATTATTATGTGCTGGTTTTCTGAACACTTTAACAACGCACTAACACTGAACTAAGAGCAAATCATGGGTAATATTTTATCGTTCTTCAGCAAAAAAAATTCTGCCCCAGCCATTCAAAAACTCACAAAGAAACTGGATCCCCATCAATTACCACCAATGTCTGCCCCAGAGCTGATTAAACATCTTGAGTTAGATAATCAGATCCGAGCCATTAAACGATTATCATCAGTCAATGAACAGTATTGGAAAACACTGTACCAGCAATCCATTTACAACGCAGCTGAACTGATCCAGCTCATACCGGCATCGGGATCACATCACCATGCCGGACCTGGCGGTTTACTCAGCCATACGATTGAAGTCTGTGCCAATGCCATGCGAATTGCTAAGGCCTATCAATTACCACAAGGTGTTGGCCCTGAAGAACGCGCCAGACTCGATCAGGTCTGGCGCTTTGGATTGTTTTCTGCTGCGTTATTACATGACATTGGAAAAACACTGGCACTGGTGCAGATCACCTTAACCAACAAAGAGGGGCACACATCATCCTGGTCGCCGTATCTGGGAAAAATGCCTTCGTCAACTCGCTCTTATCAGATAACTTTCCAGCCCGCTGATTATCACTTACATCACCAACTTTCTATATCATTAATGGATATATTACCCCGACAGGCACGGCACTGGTTATTACTCGATAAAAGACTGATCAAACAACTCATGGCATGGTTAATGAGCGATCCGTATGAATGCGGTATCATTGGCGAAATCGTGCGCAAAGCTGATATGGAATCCACCGCTGCCGATCTTAAACTCGGTGGCCATAAAGTGCGCTTTCCGGGCACATTCCATCTACCGATGATTGACCGGTTAATGACGGCTTTACGTCATTTACTCAATGATGGTATCTTAAAGCTCAACCGCAATGGTGCATCCGGATGGATCTATCAGGGAAAAGCCTATCTGGTTTGTCGTACCGTTGCGAATGCCGTTCAGCATTATCTGCAGGAGAACGGTGCAACCGATATTCCAACTGAACCAACTCGACTTTATGACACCTGGCAGGAACATGGCTACGCTCAGGATAATCCTGATGGTGGAGCTATCTGGAAAATTGCCATTAATGGTGAGGATTATCAGCTTAATCTAACCGTCATGATCTTTACGGCCAGTCAATTATTCAGGGTCGGTCATATACCCCGAGAAATGAAAGGCTCTATTGAGATTCTGTCACAGAATACTAATATCAAGGAATTGTCACAGTCACCCAATACTCAAACACCTCATGAAACTGTCTCAACAAACACAGCTGAACCCACAGGATCTGATACAGACACTCAATCAAACCAACCAATTAATAACGCTGATCCCTTTGATCTCTCCAATGATCAAAGTACTGAAACAAGCAGTGCTCAAATACAAGAACCTGTCACAACTAAAAATACATCAGCAGAACTGGAAACCAGTCCAGAGCCGGGTGACCTCTACACGCCAACTCAACAGAAAACTGCAACAGCCGATTTATCTGAATCAAACAATGAAAAAACTGAGGCAGTTCCAACCAGTAGAAATCTGGCACAGAATAATTTGGAACAACCATCGAATTCTGGGGCAGTACCCCATGATAATGCGTCCATACCGGCTCCTAGTGAACGTGAAGTCGGTGAGTATTTTATTCAGTGGGTCAGACGTTCTGTACGTGATAAAAGTCTGAAAGTGAATCAGGTCAAAGCACAGGTTCATGTGATCGCTAAAGGCGTTATTTTAATTAGTCCCGTTATTATTAAGAAGTTTTGTAGCAAGATGGGCTATGATGAAATGACCAGTGGAAAACCCACCTGGAAAATTGTTCAGGCACATTTTCATAAGTGTAAGCTACATATTAAAACCGACAATCATGTGAATATTCACAAATTTCAAGTGAAAGGTCCTAATCGAAGTACTTTTTTGAACGGGTATTTATTGCCGTTTGAGGTGATTTACCCGGATGGTAAACATCCTGAGTTTAATAAAGTGATCACGCATGTAGGCTAAGTGACAAGTCTGTTTGATGATAAATCGCATCTAATGATGGTGTGATACTAGCAATACTAAGTTCAATAACATGATTAGAGCCATTATAACAAGAGATCAAAAGTAAACGTCAATTAAAACCCACCTTCACAATTAGTTTCAGTCAGGTCAGACTATGATCTTCAATTCGCAATCCGGAGATATAAATGACCC
>JAHXIM010000514.1 GCA_025655635.1 gamma proteobacterium symbiont of Lucinoma myriamae
TGTAACATTTCTGGTCTTTATGGTCACTCAAAAACAGGGATAAATCCTTATATTTCAAATAGATAATATATTTTTCAGGGCTGACTATTTAAATAAACAGGGATGGGTGAGTCCTGAGATAGACTCACATCCAGGGTGATGATGTAACTAACTTATGATTCCTGAAGAATACGCAGCATACGGCGTAGAGGCTCAGCAGCACCCCATAATAATTGATCACCTACAGTGAAGGCGGACAGATAATCATTACCCATAGTCAGTTTACGCATACGACCCACTGGTACAGTCAAAGTACCTGTCACTGCTGCTGGTGTCAGATATTTAAGTGTGTCTTCAGGATTATTATCCACAACATTAACCCAGTCATTGTGTTGTGACAGCATATCACTGATTTCATCCAGTGGTACGTCCTGCTTCATTTTGATGGTTAATGCCTGTGAATGGCAGCGCATTGCACCAATACGAACACAAAGACCATCAATAGGAACAGGATTATCTGAACGTCCCAGAATCTTATTGGTTTCTACCTGGGCTTTCCATTCTTCCTTAGTTTGACCGCTTTCTAATGGGACATCAATCCATGGCAACAGACTGGCAGCCAGTGGCGCAGGCCATTGTTCAGTTGGATATGCATCACTACGCATAAAGTCGGTAATGGATTTATCAATTTCAAGAATAGCGGTGGCCGGATCATCATTTAACACTTTTACGTGATCATTTACTGCGCCCATTTGGCGGATCAGTTCACGCATATTCTTAGCCCCAGCTCCTGATGCCGCCTGATAAGTCATTGGAGTGATCCATTCGACCAGATCTTTTTCGAATAAGCCGCCAATACCCATTAACATCAAGCTGACAGTACAGTTACCACCGACAAAGGTTTTCACGCCATTAGCCAGACCATCCTGAATGACATTCTTGTTAACTGGATCCAGAACAATGATGCTTTCATCAACCATGCGCAGGCTGGATGCGGCATCAATCCAGTAACCATCCCAGCCAGCATTGCGTAATTCACCATAGACTTCTTTAGTATAGGTACCGCCCTGACAGGTAACAATAACATTCATAGCTTTCAATTCATCGATTGATTTCGCGTCTTTTAAGATTGAGACTTCTTTACCTATATCAGGGCCAGCCTGACCGGCTTGTGAAGTCGTAAAAAATACTGGCTCAATATCAGCAAAGTCATTCTCATCACGCATACGTTGTATGAGTACTGAACCCACCATGCCACGCCAGCCTACAAAACCAACCCTTTTCATAATCCGTCCTATTAACAATTAAATACAGATGCGTATTATACTGCCAATAACCTCGTGGTGACAATTTACAAACGCATAAAAATCTCTATATTATGAGGATTTGATGATATAGCTCAATTTGATAACATTTTAAAGTTCAGATTGGTTGATTCCTGTTTCTCCAGGCATCCAAAATCCTGTTTTTATTTGGGGAAATTTATTACACGGCTGTTTCAGGAAGCTCAGAGAATCACAAAAAGGTATGAAACTCTATATCTCATAGTGATTCAATGCCTTTATTCGCCAGTTCATCTGCTCGTTCATTTTCAATGTGTCCGGAGTGCCCTTTGACCCAATGCCAGGTCACTTTATGTTGTTGTACCAGACTATCCAGTTGTTTCCATAAATCAACATTTTTTACAGGCTGTTTACTGGATGTTTTCCAACCCCGTTTTTTCCAGTTAACGATCCATTGGGTGATGCCCTGTCGTAAATATTGAGAATCAGTGGTTAATACCACATCACACGGACGAGTTAATTGTGTGAGAGCCTGAATAGCAGCAGTCATTTCCATGCGGTTATTGGTAGTCTCCTTCTCACCGCCAAAAAACTCTTTTTCGGTACCATTATACTTCATTAAAGCACCCCAGCCGCCGGGACCAGGATTACCTTTACAGGCACCATCAGTATAGATATAAATTTTATTGTCCATGAGTTCCTTTTTTGTCTCTATTGGCATTAATTCGTGCTGTTTCAATGGGTTTTGAAGCAATTAATGTTTTAGAAAACTTCCAGCCCTGTCGAATCGGCGTTAATGTAGACACTCGCTTGGTGGCCACCAATAAATAACCACCCGCAGGTAGAAGTTTTGAAAATTGCCCAGCGTACTCCATAAATTCAAATTGTGTTAATAACACAGAACTACTCACCGGAGGCCGATAAAAATACTCGCTTATGTGCTCGATGTCAAAGCCTAATAATTTTAACCAGTCACGTAAGCGTTTTTGACTGATAAGGTGCCCGCATGATGGCAAAGGTACAAGGTTATCAGAAGAATCGTTTATTTTTTTTTTTGTTTTATTAGAAAAGGTACGACTTTTGAGCTCCCAGTATTTATGCCATAAGCCCCATAAGCTAAATGGATTAAAACCCAGAAAAACCGCTTTCCCTTCAGCCACAAGAATCCGTTCAACTTCTCTTAGGATCTGATGGGGATTCCTCTCAAACTCAAGTGTGTGAGGCAAAATGACTACATCAACAGACTGATTCTTAATGGCCAGGTTATCAAAACCAGTAATAACATGGGTACACGATTTTTTTTGATAAACTTGCGCTTTTTGTTTTACATTACCTGGGGATTCAAGCATATATTGATATAAAGTTCTGGATTTCGTACTCAGTTCAAACTCATCCAGACAGCCAAACTGGAGCAGATTGTAACCAAAAATCTGATCCAGCTGTTTATTTAAATGGTATTTTTCACTACTTAATAAAGCCTGGCCTAGATCACTGGAATACCAGTTGCAGACCATCTGCCAGGGATCATTAAAATGTAATGGTTTCAGGTGATTTTTTTGAACTTTTTTTCTAAATGGTGTAAATATATTATTAGAATTATTCATCTTTATAAGATTTTTATGTAATAATTAATGGTTATGAGCAAAGCTAAAATGACCTCTGAAACAAGTCCTAACATAACAAATGTAGCAGCCTTTGATGATAATTATATCTGGTTTATTCATGGTTTGCCTGAAAAGTCTGCACAAAAACAAATAATTATAGTTGATCCGGGTGACGCTGAACCTGTTATTAAATCAATTATACAGAATAACTACGCGCCTCAGGCAATATTTATTACTCATCATCACCATGATCATACCGGTGGTATAAAAAAACTGATTGATACGTACCAACTCCCTGTTTATGGGCCGGTTAACGAAAAAATCCCATACCTTACTCATCCTTTAACGGCAGAACACACTATTTCATTGAGTTTAATGGGCTTGTCTTTTGACATTATTGATGTCCCTGGACATACGATTGGCCATATTGCTTATTATGGACATCAGTCTTTGTTTATTGGTGATACTTTATTTGCCGGCGGTTGCGGACGTATTTTTGAAGGTACCGCACAACAAATGCATAAATCTCTTTGTAAATTACTTGATTTAGATGATGAAACAATGGTTTATTGTGCCCATGAATACACTCAGGACAATCTAAAATTTGCACAAAAAGTTGAGCCCGATAACAATTTACTGAAACAAAGAATCAAAGATACCAATCAGTTACGACTCAATAATCAAGCAACTGTGCCATCGACTCTTAAACTTGAAAAACAAACAAATCCATTTTTACGATTTGATATTGACAGCGTTAAATCAGCCGCAGAAACTTTTGCTCAAAAAACACTCAATACGCCTGCAGAAGTATTTCAAACCTTACGTTACTGGAAAGATACTCTTGATTAATCTACTTATTAGGCTATTAGCTGTATATTTAAACTCGAACAAAGGACATTCTTGTTTACAAGACATATCAACCCCGACTATGACAATAAAATACTCATTCATACTTTTTTTTACATTGTTCCTCATCAGCGGCTGCAGCTCAATTAATAAAGTTGAGACTGATAACGCTAATGATCGTATTAACACGGCTGATGGACATGATTTTTTAACAGACATCTTCTCAAAACTGCAGGGAAAAACTGAGCCGGAGGATGAAACAGAGGCGGTATTAAAATCGACACAGCTAATGCTGCAATCCAGTTCAGAATCACTAGTGTCAAATCAGGACGATGTTCAACAACAAATTAATGAATACCTTGAAAAAAAACCACAAGAAATGCTTTTTGATGATATCTGGACACGATTAGAAACGCTTTATCAACTATCTGATATAGAAAATCACAGAATAGATTCACAAGAAAAGTGGTTTACTAAACATAAAAAACACATTGAAGACACATCGAAACGAGCCACTCCTTTTTTATATTTCATTACCGAAGAAGTCAATAAACGAAATATGCCTGGTGAGATAGCATTATTACCCATCATAGAAAGCAGTTTTAGACCTAAGGCATATTCCCGAATGAAAGCTGCAGGTTTATGGCAGTTTGTACCTGCAACCGGTACTCATTTTGGCTTAAAACAAAATTGGTGGTATGACGGCCGTAGAGATGTTTATCAATCGACTCTTGCTGCACTCACCTATCTAGAACAGTTAAACAAATATTATAAGGGTGATTGGCTGTTAGCATTGGCTGCATATAATGCAGGAGCTGGAAATGTGAATAAAGCCATTAGAAAAAATATTAAAAAAGGTAAACCCATTGATTATTGGTCATTACCCCTGCCTAAAGAAACATTCAACTACATACCTAAGTTATTAGCAATATCCAGAGTCATACAGAAACATAACAAATATGGCATCAGTTTAGCGCCCATTGAGAATCAGGCTCACTTAATGCTGGTCAATACACAATCTCAAATTGATTTGTCAGTAGCCGCAAAAATGGCTGATATCAGTGTTTCTGAAATACGCTCCTATAACCCCGCATTTAAACAATGGGCAACTGCTCCTGATGGTCCGCATCATCTCTTAATTCCTATAGATAAAGCTGAACGATTTGAGACTCAATTAGCTTCACTGGATGAAAAAGACCGAGTGCAATGGTATCGCCATAAAATACGCTCAGGAGAAAGTCTAAGTGTCATTGCTCGACAATATAAAATATCCATTGCTGTTTTAAAACGTGCAAATCATCTTAAAAACAGTCGAATTCGTGCAGGGAAATATTTAATGGTTCCACTGGATAATAAACCACAAACAATTGCTTCTATAAAATCACAAAATAACTCTAAAAAAACAATTTCTGATAAAAAACTCAATAACTCATTAACTTACATTGTACGTAAAGGTGATTCCTTTTGGAAAATTGCACGCCGCCATAAAATATCACATAGAAAATTAGCATCAATGAATGGCTTGTCTTCCGGCGATACCTTATCTATAGGACAAACTTTGATCATTTCACAAAAATCATCAAAAAGAAGGTCATCCGACAAACAAAAGGGCAAAGAGATTACTTACCAGGTTAAATCTGGGGATTCACTCTATACCATTTCAAAACAATTTAAAGTATCGATTAATGATTTGAAGCGCTGGAATAGTTTAAATATAAAAAAATATCTCAAACCTGGTCAACAACTGATTGTTTTTGTTTCTAGCAGTCAATCTTCCTGATGCAGGACTATCAGTTTACTATCCACAATGAAGAATTCGCTTTATTAGCCCCCCAGCCCGCTCTTTTAATCTGGATCGCAGCCAGACATTACTTAGAAATTTTATGCTGCACAGTGTAGATACTGCTTCAAAATGCGGCGGTAAAGCGATATGTGGCTGCTGTCGTGTTAAAATCTTATCCGGACATAAATATTGTAATAAACCCGTCAGTGAAGAGAGGGTTATTTTAAATAAACAGGAACTCAAGCAAGGCTGGCGACTTTCATGTCAGCTATATTGTCTAAGAGATGTCACTATTTTTATTCCTTAAAACACATATAATCACGACCTGAGTCTATATTCTATTTGTGTTTCCAAATCCATTTGCATATACTTTCTCTATGCTTACATCAACTGCTTATCCACGTGTACTTTCTTTATTATCCCTCAGTGTTTTCCTTTTACTGATATCTGCCTGCACATCATGATCTGTCAACACTTTTCAGGACACTCAATTACACAACTTTTTGCATCTCTTCGTAATCTACTGGTGACCAATAATCATTGGTAG
>JAHXIM010000062.1 GCA_025655635.1 gamma proteobacterium symbiont of Lucinoma myriamae
TGGTTGGATACAATTTACATAGCGGTGATCCTCCTACAGGGGACTTACACCCCATTAGTTTATGCCCATGACGGGCGTACACAATGAATAATTAACCTAACAGACAAACCGGACATTTAAATCATGCCAGATTTTTTCATAACTAAGCTGAAAAAATTAATTTATATATGCCAATTATTATGAATGCACTTGAAATAAAAAACCTGAAAAAAACCTATAAAAATGGTTTTGAGGCATTAAAAGGCATTAATCTTAGTGTTAAACAGGGTGACTTTTTTGCTTTATTAGGTCCCAATGGCGCTGGTAAATCTACCATCATTGGCATTATTTGTTCACTTATTAACAAAACATCAGGTCAGGTTTCTATTCAAAGTCATGATTTACAAAAATCTCCAAGAGAAGCAAAGCAGAATCTTGGAATCGTACCACAAGAATTTAATTTTAATGTTTTTGAACCTGTAGAAGAAATTCTTGTCAATCAAGCTGGCTACTATGGTATCAGCCGTGCAGAAGCTTTTAAACGTGCGAAGTTACATTTAAAACAATTGGATTTATGGGGCAAGCGCAAAGAAATGGATCGTGATCTCTCGGGTGGAATGAAACGCCGTTTAATGATAGCCCGGGCACTCATGCACAATCCTCAGGTCCTAATCCTTGATGAACCTACGGCAGGCGTTGATATTGAGATTAGACGCAGTATGTGGGCTTTTTTACAGGAAATTAACAGGCAAGGCACAACAATCATACTAACAACACACTATCTTGAAGAAGCTGAACAACTTTGTAAAAATATTGCTATTATTAATCAGGGCAGCATAATAAAAAACTGTGCCATGGCTGAGTTACTCTCTGAACTCGATAGTGAATGTATGGTATTAAATTTAAAAGACCCTCTGGACACTGCTCCAACTCTGGCAGATTATTCCAGCTGCTTAATTGATAACATGACTCTGGAAATTGAAATTAAAAAAGGGGAAGGTGTTAATACTCTTTTTGAATTATTAAGCCAACAGCAAATTAAAGTGCTCAGTATGCGCAATAAAAGTAATCGTCTTGAACAACTTTTTTTACGTATGGTGAAAAATTAATCTTTGTCAGAGCACAGCTTTTCAGCTGAAGAAAATGAAAGGCCATTAACTATAATGGGTCACTCAACTATGTATTTAAACGATAATATTACTGCCTATAAGACTATATTAATTAAAGAAATTCTTCGTTTCTCCCGTATATGGTTACAAACAATTATACCCCCCGCGATTACCATGGGACTGTATTTCATTATTTTTGGTCAGCTGATTGGTTCTCAATTAAGCGATATCGATGGTTATAGTTATATGGATTATATAGTACCCGGGCTTATTATCATGTCAATCATCAGCAATTCTTACTCAAATGTGGTTTCCTCTTTTTATGGAACTAAATTTCATCACCACATTGAAGAACTGTTGGTATCACCCATTGCTAATATCACCATTATCGCAGGTTATGTCTCCGGTGGTGTTGCTCGCGGTTTAACCGTAGGCATAATAGTTACCCTCGTTTCTATGTTTTTCATACAAATTACAATTGCCAGCTATATAACGACATTATTTATAGCCATACTCACTGCCACCCTTTTTTCTCTTGCAGGACTGATTAATGCTATTTTTGCCAATAGTTTTGATGATATATCCATTGTCCCGACATTTGTTTTAACACCGCTTACTTATCTGGGTGGGGTTTTTTATTCCATTGAAATGTTACCTGAATTTTGGCACAATATTTCTTTGTTTAATCCTGTACTTTATATGGTCAATGGTTTTCGCATGGGAATGCTCGGTGTCTCTGATGCAAGTTTAGCAACAGCAATTATGATTATCATTGGCTTTATTATTCTATTAACATCGATATGTCTTTGGCTTCTAAATAAAGGCATTGGCATAAAAAAATAGTTACAAGGTTAGATTTTCATGGATTTTTTATTCTCAATTGATTTTACCGAGCTTATCAAACAAAGCCATTATACCGGCTTAGTTATTTTTTTAATTGCATTTTTAGAAACCCTATTACTGGTTGGGCTCATTTTCCCAGGTTCTATGGCGCTGGTAGCAATTGGCAGTTTAATTACCACTGGTCACCTAGATTTATGGCCAACATTATTCTGGGCCTTTGCTGGTGCTGTCGTTGGAGATAATATCAGTTTTTGGATTGGCGTCTACTTTCATGATCATTTAAAAAATTCAAAACTTTACACAAAATACCAACATGAATTTATAAAAGGTGAAAAGTTTTTTAATCAATACGGTGTTTATAGTGTCGCAATAGGACGTTTTGTTGGGCCAATAAGAGCGGTTATTCCAACTATTGCCGGAACCCTTGGAATGCCGGGTAAATTATTTTTCATCACCAATGTTATATCTGCTTTAATTTGGGCCCCAGCGTATATATTATCTGGAGTTCTCCTGGGAGAAGCTTTTACATTGAGTTACAACAAAATTGAAACCTTTGTTCACTTAGAACTTTGGAGTATTTTAACGGTGGGATTTTGCACATTGCTCGTGTTTTTATGGATAAAACGTTCAAGCAAATTTAAGAATAACACTAAAAAAAGTATTGCTTATTTTGCATTATTTTTGACATCATTAGTTTCTTTGACGATCACTCAGACATTATTCCAAGTTTAAGCATTTCATCATACAACATTGCCAGCCGACCCATAGGTTCAGATAGTTCTAAAAGTTGCTGTTTTTTTAATGATGAAATAGGTAATAACTCACTCAAACGAGAACCTACCCAGCATGAGTCATCATATTTTTTCGGTAATGTGATATAAGGATGCTGTAACACTGAAAATATTTTTTTTAGCACCGCAACCATTGACTGGTACTGTTCTGGTAATAACAATTCAGATTCCAGCTCTAATAACTCGACATCAGCAATAACCAGCTCATTTTCATGAACATACTTTTTAAGCACTTTAAATTTTTGTTGGCCTTTTACAGAAACACCTAACAAACCGTCTTTACGATATTCCCAAAAAGTAATTTGCACCAGTGTACCCACTGTGAAAATATTGGGCGCAATACCCACTTCATTACCTTCACTTATTAAACAAATCCCAAAACCGTCACCATTTCTTTCACACTGACTCAACATATCCAGATATCGAGTCTCAAATACCTTTAGGGATAAAGCACCATCTGGAAATAAAACGGATTTAAGAGGGAAAAGTGGTAATGCTTTAATAATAACGGGTTTATTGGCAGGGGTGTTCATTAATTCCCCCAACGCATGCCAAGGGTATGCTCAATTTGCAAGTGATCCAGGATTCTTGCCACCACAAAGCTCACTAAATCATTAATTGATTCTGGTTGATGGTAAAAACCAGGTGATGCCGGCATGATAGTCACTCCCATACGACTTAGTTTAAGCATATTCTCAAGATGAATTGTAGAAAAGGGCATTTCTCTAGGCAATAAAATGAGTTGTCGCTGCTCTTTTAAAATAACATCTGCTGCACGTTCAATTAAATTATTACTCGCTCCCTGAGAAATTGCAGATAATGTACCCATTGAACAGGGGCAAACAACCATTGCACATGCCGGGTTTGAACCACTGGCAACAGGAGAAGTCCATTCCTCTTTTCCATAAACATTAAGTAAAGAATCGGAATAATCAACACCGCCTGAATCATGAGAAAAATAATCTAATAAAAACCCTGTTATATCTTGAGATGTTTCAGGCAGATCAATTTTTAACTCCGTTTTAATCACTATTTTTGCGGCAGATGAAAGCAGCAGGTTCACTTTAACATCAGCAACAAGTAAATTTTTTAATAAGCAAATAAAATAAGGTGAGCCTGATGCACCAGTGACGGCAAGAGTGATGACTTTATCAATCATTTTATCGACCAATTAGGGGGAGTTAAGATACTATTTATATCATTAATATTAAATTATATGTTTTATA
This sequence comes from gamma proteobacterium symbiont of Lucinoma myriamae, assembly GCA_025655635.1. Classification (GTDB taxonomy): domain Bacteria; phylum Pseudomonadota; class Gammaproteobacteria; order GRL18; family GRL18; genus GRL18. Next base: position 3,949 of record JAHXIM010000062.1, read on the forward strand.
TTTATTATAGACCATCTAGTAACTTTTGATGAATTCCGCAAAATCCACCATTACTCATCACTAGTAAGTGGTCATTTTTTTTTGTCTCAGCAAGTATTGCTGATGTTAATTTCTCTATCTCATAATAAACATGGCCTTTATTACCCAATAATTCAAGCATATCATCAAATTTGTCGGCGTAGTCATCTGGTAAATACAGAAAAACCTGATCAGCTTGTCGTAAAGAATCAGGCAGTGTTTGATTATGAACCTGCATTTTCATGGTATTAGAACGTGGTTCGAGAATGGCAATAATACGCTGTTCATGCCCAACTTTACGCCTTAATCCATCAATGGTTGTAGCAATGGCCGTGGGGTGATGGGCAAAGTCGTCATAAACAGTAACACTATTAACCGTACCTCTGACTTCCATTCTACGCTTAACATTTTTAAATTTTGTCAGCGCTTCTATTGCATATTTGACAGGCACGCCGGAATGACGTGCTGCTGCAATTGCAACAACTGCATTACTGACATTATGGAGTCCAACAAGATCCCATCTCACTATTCCTTGAGATATTCCATTCCAATAGACTTCAAAGACTGAGCCATCAGCTTGTATGGAGCCATCAGCTAGTGAAGAGCCATGAGCAGATAGAGAGCTTTCTGGTAACAGTTTGACAGTCCAGCCATCGTTATTATTTTTTTCTGAATATTTTTCTAAATGACTCCAACAACCCATAGATAAAACATCCTGCAGAGACTTATCATCCTGAGGATAAATGATTAGGCCATTTCCTGGTACAGTACGAATTAAATGGTGAAACTGTTTTTTTATTGCAGCAAGATCTTCAAAAATATCAGCATGATCAAATTCAAGATTATTTAAAATAAGCGTTCGTGGATGATAATGAACAAATTTAGAACGTTTATCAAAAAAAGCAGTGTCATATTCATCCGCTTCAACAACAAAAAATGGATTATTACCATTTCTAGCAGATACACCAAAATTTTCCGGAACACCACCGATCAGGAAACCAGGATTTAAACCAGCATATTCCAGTACCCACGCAAGCATACTGCTTGTTGTCGTCTTTCCATGTGTTCCTGCTACAGCTAAAACCCAGCGATCATGTAAAATGTTTTCATAAAGCCACTGTGCACCAGAAGTATAAGTTAAGTTTTGCTCCAGAACATATTCAACTGCTGGATTTCCCCTTGAAAGGGCATTACCTATAATAATCACATCAGGACTCAGTTCTTTAATAATATCTTCAGCAAAACCCTGAATAAGTTCAATTCCCTGATCTTCAAGTTGAGTACTCATTGGCGGATAAACATTAGCATCCTGACCAGTTACTCTATGACCATTGGCACGAGCCAATAGAGCAATTCCACCCATAAATGTGCCACAGATTCCAAGAATATGCACATGCATAAAATTAAGCTCCAGTTAGGTTGACAGCAAGAGTATTAAAGGTAATAAAATAAGTAATAGCGAGGGCAAAACCAAGAAAAAATGAAACATTCAAAGCTGAACGAAAAATATGTGCATAAATTGATAACACCCAGACAATAAGTAATAGATTTAACATCGCATAGCTATTATCTGAAAATATCCAGATTTTCCACAGAAATGTTATTGGTATAAAACAAATAATATTTGTAAAAAGACTCACACCAACCAATGTTGTTATAGTTTGCAGGTATCGATTGATTAAACCAAATAAAAACAACCATAGCCATGTAAATGCAAAGAGCGATAGAATTGCAAAAAAAGCTAAAAATACAGACTGACCAAAAGAATAGACTGTAAATCCTAACAATGTTTCTACAGTGAAATTGATTATAAATAAAATTAGAAATAAGTTAGTAGAAGATGGAACAGTCTCTGGCCCCTCCTTTAATCGACATATATTTCCAAACAAGCGTACTAATGCTTCCATACATTCCTGTATCTATTAATTATTATCTATGAATTCATACATAAGTAATATTAGCATTACTTATCATTAAGCGCTACGAGAAAAAAGAGCAAAAAAAAAGCCTCAGAATCTGTCGATAATGAGGCTTTTTTTTGACCACGGATGGTCTTATGTCGTGCAGCACATGGG
>JAHXIM010000332.1 GCA_025655635.1 gamma proteobacterium symbiont of Lucinoma myriamae
ATTACGGTTAGTGAACCGCCCATTGCGGACCCGCATGATGGGTGGTGTGGGGGCTGTAGGAGAGAAACCTGTGGCTACCCGATTCAAAAAAATGAATGCCCATTCAAAGACGAATGGGCAATGCTTGTCTTGATTTAATTGAGATATCGATTGTTTTTGCAGCAAGTAATTGAGTTGCTGCAACTTATGAATTCTTCCTGTTTTTGTCAGGTATTTTTCTAAGCTGAAAACGGCTATAATTCACCAATCTCCCATATAATCGCATTCATTAAGTGCATTGAGTCATTTCAACATGTCTAGTGTTAACAATAAGTTCAGAAATCGTAAAGCTTCCAGCCTGCAGAATATTTTTTCTTATGATAAATATTGGGCTGAATGCTATGGTGTTTCAGAATACTTACCTCATTCCTCTGAAGAAATGGAAGCACTGGGCTGGGATTCCTGTGATATTGTTCTGGTTACTGGTGATGCTTATGTGGATCACCCCAGTTTTGGGATGGCCTTAATTGGTCGATTATTGGAATCTCAGGGATTTCGAGTGGGCATTATTGATCAGCCTGACTGGCAGAGCAGTGAACCATTTAAAATTCTGGGTAAGCCGAATCTCTTTTTTGGTGTGACTGCCGGTAATATGGATTCTATGATTAATCGTTATACGGCGGATCGAAAATTACGTCATGACGATGCTTATACGCCTGATGACCTGGGTGGTAAGCGCCCCGATCGTGCTGTGGCTGTGTATACCCAACGATGTAAAGAAGCCTGGTCAGATGTACCGGTGGTTATTGGTGGTATTGAAGCCAGTTTAAGACGTATTGCTCATTATGATTACTGGTCTGATAAGGTGAGACGCTCAATTTTGGTTGATTCCAAGGCGGATTTGCTGGTTTTTGGTAATGGTGAACGGCAGATCGCTGAAATTGCCCATCGTTTGTCTCGTGGTGAGGCGATTGAAAAATTAGATAATATTCGTGGTACCGCATTTAAAGTCAGTCATCAGCAAAAAAACTGGATGGAAATCGATTCCAGCCGTGTTGATCGTCCGGGAAAAGTAGATGCTGTGGTCAGCCCTTATGAAATGACTGAGCAATCAGCCTGTTCTGATACTCAGAATAAAACTAATAATGAACAGCATAAAGTGGTTGTACCACTTAAAAGTATTGTAAAAACTCTGGATCGTGAACGTTCGGTGATTCGTTTACCCTCTTATGAGAAAGTAAAAAGTGATTCGGTACTTTATGCTCATGCATCGCGTGTATTACATATGGAAACCAATCCCGGTAATGCCCGTGCTCTGGTGCAGCGTCATGGTGATAAAGATATCTGGCTGAATCCGCCGCCTTATCCATTAACAACTGAAGAATTTGATGAGCTTTTTGAGCTGCCCTATACCCGTTTACCGCATAAGGATTATCACAGCAAAAAAATGCCTGCCTATGAGATGATTCGCTTCTCAATTAATATTATGCGCGGCTGTTTTGGCGGTTGTACGTTTTGTTCTATTACTGAACATGAAGGGCGGGTGATTCAAAACCGTTCAGAAGATTCCATTATCAGAGAAATTGAAGAAATCCGAGATAATGTACCGGAGTTTAAAGGCTATATCTCTGACTTGGGTGGACCCACTGCTAATATGTGGCGTCTGGCCTGTGATGATAAACATATTGAATCGGTGTGTCGTCGTCTGTCATGCGTGTATCCGACTATTTGTAATCATATGAATACTGATCATGAGCCGCTGATTCATCTCTATAAACGTGCCAGAAAATTGCCAGGAATTAAAAAAGTCTTTGTGGCTTCGGGCTTACGCTATGATTTAGCAGTGCGCTCCCCTGAATATGTGAAAGAGTTGGTAACGCATCATGTAGGTGGTTATTTAAAAATAGCGCCAGAACATACCGAAGAGGGTACGCTGAGCAAAATGATGAAGCCCAGCATTGATTCTTACTATGAGTTTAAGCGGATGTTTGAAAAATATTCCAAAGAAGCAGGTAAGGAGCAATATTTAATCCCTTATTTTATTGCCGCTCACCCGGGAACCACTATTGAAGATATGATCAATCTTGCTTTATGGCTAAAAGAAAATAATTTTCGTCTGGATCAGGTACAAAATTTTTACCCGTCACCTATGGCAACTGCGACAGCTATGTATTATAGCGAACGAAACCCACTGAAAAAGCTCAGCTATAAATCTGAAAAAGTACTTACGGCAAAGGGCGAACGAGTAAGACGACTGCACAAAGCTCTGCTGAGATACCATGATCCTAAAAACTGGCCTTTGATCCGTGAGACTTTAAAAGAACAGGGCAGATATGATCTTATTGGTGATGGTGAGAAGAGATTAGTACCGGCTGAAAATAGTCGCACCACTTCTCCAGCTAAAAAAACAAGAACACGAAAGCATTTTCTACAGAATAAGAAACCCGGAAAAGGGTAGCAATGATCATTGATTATTACGCTTGCTTATACGTAAAACGAAACGAATTTTAATGTAAGTTATTCATAGTGAAGAAGATAAAATAAATAAAGTCCGACCTGACTCAAATCAAAATATACCTCTTTAATGTATTCAGAAACAGGCTTTATAGATCAATAAGTTTACCGCTGGTTTGACGTAGGCGAGCACTCATCAGTTTAAGTAGTTTTAAAAGAAACTTATTACCATAATTTGGCTTATCTTTAACCCGATATTGAAAATTAGTTTTTTCCAGGGCCATCAACATTACCTGACTAGAGGTTATTATAGAAGCTGAACCTGGCAGGTTATCAATCACAGACATTTCACCAAATGTTCTGTTTTTTCCAATACGAGTCAGCTTTTTATTTTGACCATTGATATCTTTTTTTACGACATCAACTGTTCCTTTCATAATCAGGCCAATATATGGTTGTGAGCTATCACCTTCTCTTAAAATCTCTGTATTAGGTTCTATATCATAAACATCAAAATACTTAGCCATATACTTAACTTCTTCCCACTTAAGTTCTTGTCCCCAAAGACTAGAATCAAGCAAATCGACTTTTTCTTCAAATGTATAATTTTTTTGATTGGGTATTATTAACTCTTTTAAACTCATATTAATCTTTTATTGTGGTGAGATTTTCTAAGAATGATAGGAAATACAATGCTACTTTGCAATTTATAAATTGAAAATTATATTATTTTGGTGATTTAGTTCACATGAAGAGGACGTGCTTGTCGTAAGAATGCTACATCTGAAAACTCTATTTATGGTGCATGGTTTATTGCTTATACCATTTATTACTCATTGCTTTTAATACTTTCTTGGGGTATCGGGCCTTACCAAGGCTGCCGTTATAACGCCCCAGTGCGCGGAAAAGGTTGCCTTTTTCAATGTTGAGATAATAGCTGAGAATTGTGCAGCCAAAGCGTAAATTGGTTTTTATATCAAACAGGTTATCTTTAGGATGACCGATTTCTTTCAGCCAGAAGGGCATTATTTGCATTAGACCTCTGGCACCCACCCAGGAAATAGCATATTGATCAAAGTTGCTTTCAACCTGAATGACCGATAGCACCAGTTCAGGTTGCAAATTAACACGACTTGCTTCCTGATGGACATGTTTTAATATTTCAAGACGTTCCTGTGGATTCGGTACTTGTTTGGTCATGCGAGTTGACATATCCATCAGCCAAACTTCAGCATCGAAACGATCAGTAAATCCTGAGGTGTCTTCAATGGCTTCAATAAGCAGATCTTTTAACTTGGCATCGACTTTTGTACGGTAAGATGAGCTGGTTTCAGCAACTGCTGAGGATGAAGCTATAAGCAGACAAATAGCGAACATAAAACAACCAAAGAAATAGAGTCTCTGGCTGTTATGATGAACAAGGTTTATTTTGCTATTATAGATCCTGAACATAACCTACTATGTCTTTAACGGGGACTTCCCTCGCTTCACTATCAGTTCTTCCCTTAAATTCAAAAAAACCTTTATCAAGGCTGCGTTCACCAATAACAATACGATAGGGGATACCAATCAGTTCCATATTTGCAAACATTACACCAGGACGTTCTTTCCTGTCATCAAAGAGAACCTCTATGCCTGCGGCTGTTAAATCGGCATAAAGCTTATCAGCGGTTTCTCTTACCCGTTCACTCTTATGCATATTCATCGGTACAATACCCACTTTGAATGGTGCCAGTGAATCTGACCAGATTATGCCGTTATCATCATGACTTTGTTCAATAGCTGATGCGACAACGCGTGAGATACCGATACCATAACAACCCATGGTCATTGTTTCTGCTTTACCATTATTGGCCAGAACACTGGCATCCATTGCTTGTGAATATTTTTTCCCTAACTGGAATATATGACCAACTTCAATACCACGCTTAATATTGATAACACCATGACCGTCTGGACTGGGATCACCGTCTTGTACATTACGAATATCCACTACAGGACCTAATGCCGCATCTTTTTCCCAATTGACACCAGTAAGATGCTGGTCATTGATATTAGCACCACAGACAAAATCGCTGCAGGCTGCAGCACTGCGATCAATGACAATCGGTATTGATAAGCCGACTGGGCCGATGGAGCCGGCATCACAACCTGCAGCTGCTTTAATTTCTTCATCATTGGCAAAGGTCAGAGGTGCAGCGACAGAACTGAGTTTTTCAGCCTTAATTTCATTGAGTTCATGATCACCTCTAAGTATTAAAGCGATAACATCTGCTTCAACTTCTTCACTGGCCTTGACGAGCAAAGTTTTCAAAATCTGTGAGGTTTTCACATTTAAAAATTGACTGACTTCCTCAATACTATGCTGTTTAGGTGTATCTACCAGGGTTTTTTCTAGAGTTGCATCGCCACGCTCGCTAGTACAGATTGCTTCGGCTAATTCAATATTGGCGGCATAATCGCTCTCACTGCTGAAAGCAATGGCGTCTTCTCCTGAATCAGCAAGCACATGGAATTCATGGGAGGCGTTGCCGCCAATGGAACCCGTGTCTGCATGGACAGCACGAAATTCCAGGCCCATACGCTCAAAGATCCGTGAATAGCAGTCATACATGACTTCATAGGTTTTTTGCAGGCATTCCTGAGACGCATGAAAAGAATAGGCATCTTTCATAATAAATTCACGAGAACGCATAATGCCGAAGCGAGGGCGGATCTCATCTCTGAATTTAGTCTGAACCTGATAAAAAATGGCAGGCAATTGTTTATAACTTTTTAATTCATAACGAACCAGATCAGTAATCACTTCTTCATGTGTTGGACCAATACAAAATTCACGATTATGGCGATCGGTGACACGTAAGAGCTCCGGGCCATATTGCTGCCAGCGGCCGGTTTCTTTCCATAATTCAGAAGGTTGAACCGCAGGCATTAATAGTTCCTGACCGCCTGCCTTATTCATTTCTTCACGCACGATGGCTTCTGCTTTACGTAGCACTCTCAGGCCTAAGGGTAACCAGGAATACAGGCCGGATGCTAATTTACGAATCATGCCTGAACGGAGCATAAGTTGATGGCTGATTATTTGAGCATCAGCAGGTGATTCTTTGAGAGTGGGTAATAAGTACTGTGAAGTGCGCATTGATAGTCTTCTTTTACATTAAGGTCTTGAATTAATAATATTAGATAAAAAAGGCATTTTACCCTAAGCGGATGAACTCTACTAGAATGTTCTACTGTCCCAGCCCCATAAATGTCGTTGAGCATTAGAAAATTCAATATAAATACGCCTGGGCTTTATTTCTAACAGCTCACCGACGTGTTGGCATAATTGGCTGGAAAGTTCTGTGGTTTGATCTTCAGGCAGGTTAATGCTTTTTAATTCGATATAAGCGGCAGGTTCATTCGTTCCTGCCATGGTCATGCTTATTTGCTCCTCAAGCAGAGTCATTACATAGTCAGCCCTGAAAAATATATTATCTATTTGAAATATAAGGATTTATTCCTGTTTTTGAGTGACCATAAAGACCAGAAATGTTACAATAAGCACAGATTTTCTGGTCGATTTGGTGAAAAAAATGTACTCAACAGCAGG
>JAHXIM010000466.1 GCA_025655635.1 gamma proteobacterium symbiont of Lucinoma myriamae
ATTTGATCAGGAACAATTAAATTACAATTAATGTTGTACGATAATCTATCAATTCATGATGATTATCTTTTTTCAGGGTCGACTAAGTAAAGAAAATTGCTTGATTTTGATCTGCCCTTAAATAAGGTTAACCAGATACCATAGTACTAGCATTGTTGCTTATAGATGGTTGGCCGCTACGGCCGATAGTATTAATCCGGGAAACTTTTTCCGGGATTTAAAATATTATCGGGATCAAATTGTTCTTTAATTGCCTTCATATAAGCTAAGCTTACATTATCTAATTCTTTAGCAATGTAATTTTTTTTGACCAGACCGATACCATGTTCGCCTGAAAGAGTGCCGTCAAGCTCAAGAACAAGACGAAACACTTCTTCAAGACAATCATGAGCTTTAATTTGTAACTGAGCATCATCGGGATCAGTGAGCAAATTAACATGGATATTGCCATTTCCTGCATGACCAAAATTCACGATAGGAATACCATACTTTTTAGAAAGCAGGTCAAGACCCTCAATTAATTCAGGTATTCTGGATACGGGTACAACAACATCTTCATTAATCTTTTTAGGTGCTATTTTTCTCAGAGCAGGGGAAAGTGCTTTACGAGTTTCCCATAGGGCTTTGATTTCTTCTTTTGATTGAGCATTATTGACTGCCAGACAGCCCTTGTTTTTTGCCGCTGAAATAATTGATTGTAAGCCTTCATCAAGTGCACTTTTATTGCCGTCTAACTCAACCATGAGCATGGCTCCGGCATTAACAGGTAAATGGGCAGAAGAATAATCCCGGATCATATCAATGGCATGTTTATCAATAAACTCCAGAGCGCAGGGGATGATGGGCTGCGCCATAATGTCAGAGACGGCCTGAGCAGCACTATGGATTGAATCATAGGTAATTTGCAGGGTGCGTTTATCATCAGAAACAGGAATTAATTTTAATGTTGCCGCAGTGATGATACCCAGAGTGCCTTCTGAACCAATAAGTAAACGAGTTAAATCATAGCCCACCACACCCTTGGTGGTTTTAACTCCGGTATGCAGTGTATCACCTTTGCCTGTTACCAGTGTCAGCTCCAGAACATTATCTCTGGTTGTACCGTATTTGACGGCTCTTGGGCCGGCTGAATTATAGGCCAGATTACCACCAACAGTGCAGACAGCACTACTGGTTGGATCCGGAGCCCAGAAAAAATGATGGGCTCCGGCGGCTTCCTGGATGGCCTGATTGGTTACACCAGGCTCAGTTGAAATCAATCGATTGGCAGGATCAATTTTTATTATCCGATTCATGCGCTCAAAAGAAAGAACGATACCACCACTATTGGGAACTGTAGCACCTGTCGTTCCAGTGCCGGCACCTCGACTAATGATTGGGACCTTATATTGGCGGCATAATGTGACTAGTTTAACAATTTGCTGGTGACTGCTGGCAAAAAGAACAGCTTCAGGCAAAGCATGGAGACGACTATTATCATAGCCGTAGCTCCAGCAAAGTGATGGTTCAAATAAACGGTCTTCCGGACTGAATAGTTGCTCAAGTTGAGCTCGAAATTGAGTATTCAGGACAATTATATCCGTTGGTCTTGAGGGTTAGGGTATTCAAATAATTTTATCACCCGTTTAACACCATTCGTTTTGCGTACAATTTCTGTGATCTGCTCACCTTGTTTTTGTGTTACTAAACCCATTAAAAAGACACTGCCGTTTTCGGTCACGACTTTTACCTGAGCACCATCAAGTTCACTCATATGAGTAAAAACTGAGGTTTTAATTTTACTGGTGAGATAAGTGTCATTAGTACGTGTACTCATTGAAGATGGTTCACCTATCATGACTTCATTAAAATGTTTGCGCACATTTTTAATTTGATTGGCGATGTTACTCAGTTTATTTTTGTGCTGCTCTGTAGGGACTTCACCAGTGATTAGTATCTGCCTGTTATAGCTGGTGACATTAATATGTGTCTGGTCACTGAGCTGTTCATCCTGATAGTAAAGGTGCGCAAATTTAGTTTTGATATTTTGATCTTCAACATAATCACCTGTTGTCCGGTTATCAAGGGCAACTGAAGTGCCAGCTACAGCACCGCCAACGACAGCAGTTGTACAGCCGTTGAGAAAATAAATACTGCTAATGATCATAAAAGTATATGTTAATGATTTCATGGGCAATTCCTATCGTAATTTATGAGTATTATGTTGCTGATTGAGTTACTTTTGCTGAATAAATGCTAAGCGCCAAAAAGCTGATGGTCAATCAAGTCACACAGTGCATGAATAATGGTAATATGTGCTTCCTGAATACGTGCTGTCTGCATGGCAGGAACACGTAATTCAATATCATTGTCGCTTAAGTGTCTGGCAACCTGACCACCATCTTTACCGGTCAGGGCAATAACGGACATTTCACGTTCATGAGCAGCCTCAATGGCCTGAACAATGCTGTTTGATTGTCCACTGGTGCTTATTGCGAGCAAAATATCAGGCTCTCTGCCTAATGCGTGAATTTGACGAGAAAAAATTTCGTCATACTGGTAGTCGTTGGCAATGGAGGTGATTGCTGAACTATCGGTTGTTAAGGCAATAGCGGGTAATGCAGGTCGCTCAGCTTCAAAGCGGTTAATAAGCTCAGAGGTGAAATGTTGCGAATCTGCAGCAGAGCCACCATTACCACAGGCCATAATTTTACCTTCATTAAGTAGTGATTGAACCATCAGATTTCCGGCAAGGGATATTTGCTGTGCAATGCTTTCGAAGGTTTTTTGTTTCACTGCAATGCTGTCAGCAAAAATTGTTTCTATCCGAGATATACTCATCGGGATATTTTATCCTTTTCTGCTTAGCATAATTAATCGTTTCTAATGGATGACCAAATTGGGTTTTCTTACGATATCTGACCTCAATAAAGACAATAAATTCATTATCACGCATAATAAGGTCAATTTCACCATGCTTACAGGAAAAATTTTCCTGTAAGCGAGTTAACCCCTGTTCTTGTAAATAATTTAAAGCCAGGTTTTCAGCGTATTGGCCTTTTTGATTATGATCCTTAATAAAGCGAAGCATTATCCTGATTAATTTCCTTATTGATTAATTTTATATTACCTTGTTCAAAAGTAGCCCATGGTAAGGCACGAATAATATGACCATGATTGTTAATAGTGATTGTTCCTGTATCACCATTAAATGATTCAGACGGGTTTTTGTAAAGATAATTGATAAAAGGCGCTAGTTGATAACTATCAACACCCATTGCAAATAAACGCTGGTATAACGTACTTTGATAAGCATTCTGTTGGCTGGTGGTATTATCTGTGATGCCTAATAGAAAAGGCATATCAGTAAAATTAACACCATCCATGTCTATATTCTGTCTGGCATTGTGATAGTTTGCGACAATATGAGAAGTAGAATAAATAGGTATCGTTTCACCATGGTGGTAGATGATTTGTAGTGGAATTTGTTTTGCCTGTCGAGGTAATGCGGCCATAAACAGCATATCAATATCCTGACGTCTTCTTGGCGTGAACTTCAGCTTTCGGCCAATGGTACGACTGACTTCCTTGCTGCGTGATTCACTTTGATCAATATTGAACATAGACTTAATTGAATCAGAAAAATCATGAGACTGTGATTGATAAGCAATGTGATCAGCAATAGCACCACCTAATTTTTGCCAGTGCGAGCTGAATGCTTTATTCATACGTTTTCCCCATGCACTATCAGGTGCCATCACTGCAGCATAATAATGTCCGTCTTTACGAGCTTTTTCGGCCACCATACGTGCTGCTGATTCAGGGGATAGTCCAAACTGAAATAATTTTTCAGGTGTTGGATTTTGCTTATTTTCCAGACTGTTTAAAGCCAGAACTGGAATATCTACAATGTTTAATTCAGAAAGTGCCTCAAGATTACTTTTTGCCAATGGGCCAATGACAAAATCAGCACCATCATCAAGTGCTTCCTGATAAGATATTGAGATAGTTTGGTCATCACTGGTATCATAAAAACGCAGCTGCAGGTGGGTAGATAAGGGAGAGTTATAATGTGAGGCAATAATACCATCCAATACGGCCTTAGCGGGTTTTGCCAGTTTTCCCTGCAGTGGTAATAACACGGCAACCTGTTTCAGATTTAGGACTGAAGCCTGACGTGTTTGGATAATGTTATTAATAAAGGCTCGATCGGCCTGATGAGCGGGATGGCTCTGCAACCAAAAATTAACATCATGATTTAAGGTTTGCGGATCACGTGAATCACGTAGAATTCGTGCTAATTCTAACCATCCTGAATAGATGCGATCACCATCATTTGAGCTTGATGTGATGCTGATGTTCTCAATGTTCAATCCGGCCAGATAATTCCAGATTAATTTTTGGTTATTTTGTTTTTCAGCTTCAAGGCTAAGATAACCATGACGAATAATTAATTCTTTCACGGCTTTTTCTTGCTGATCTAATTGAAACTGAGCCATGGCACGTAGCTGGTGGTATATTGACCACAATTCAGCTAAGCCTGAATTAAAATCCTGATTCAGCTGAATTAGTGTTTTTTCTGGTTGATAATTTGTTAAGCTAATCAGCGCTGACATGAGTATGTATTGATTTCTTTGTTCGGATGAAAGTGTTGTGGTATTAATCTGAGCGGTTATTTTTCTGGTCAGCTGCAGGGTGTAGTCATATTCTTCCTGACTGATTTTGGACAGGCTCTGGTCTCTTACTATCGTGGCTTGATGAGAGTCAATGAGAATTTGAGTGCATACTAATAATGCATTGCTCAGAAGTTGATTTTGTTCTGAACTGTCTTTGATTTGAAGTTGGGCTGATTCGAATAGCTTTTCTGCAGTGTTAATTCTTTCATCAGTATTCATGGCACTGATGACGGCAGCATTAAAGATGTGCGGCTCAGAACCTGAACTGGTTTTAGTACCATCTTTAACTGTTGATGAACCGCCGCAGCCAGTCACGAAAAGAATAATAATGAAAAGTGAAGTATATTGGTATAATTTAGACATTGTTTTTTATTGGGGTTAATTTAATGATTACAACTCGCCATGATGGTGTTAATACTTTTGTTAATAATAGTAGTATCGGTCAATTATATATTGTCGCTACACCGATTGGAAACTTGCAGGATATATCACCAAGAGCTGTCGAGATCTTAAAAAAAGTGGACAGAATCGCTGCAGAAGATACTCGTCATAGCGACCATCTATTGAGACAGCTAGATATTAACACGCATTGCATTGCATTGCATGAACATAATGAAAGACAATTTTCAGAAAAAATAATTCAACAAATTAAAGAAGGCAGTGATATCGCCCTTATTTCTGATGCAGGTACGCCACTGGTGAGTGATCCGGGATACTTTTTAGTGAAACTGGCACATCAGGAAAAAATCAGAGTGACACCGATACCTGGTCCCAGTGCCTTAATCGCTGCATTATCAGCTGCAGGCCTCGCTACAGACAGGTTTTGCTTTGAGGGATTTGTGCCCTCTAAGGGAGGCCCGCGTAAAGCCTTTTATGCAAAAAGAAAAAAAGAGCCGCGCACCATGGTCTTTTATGAAACACCCCATAGAATTGTTGAGTCATTAAATGATCTGTGTGCTGAACTAGGTGCACAACGCACCGTTGTTTTAGCACGAGAACTCACTAAAACGTTTGAAACCATTAAAAATGATAGTGCAGAAGCATTACGTGATTGGGTAAAAGAAGATAGTAATCAACAAAAAGGTGAAATCGTTCTTGTGGTACAAGGGTTTAAAGCGCCAGAAGGTGAAACGCTTGCGCAGCAAACAGAACATACCTTGAGGGTTTTACTTAAAGAATTATCCTTAAAACAGGCAGTAAAGCTGACAGTTGATATTAGCGGTGAAAAAAAGAAAAAAATCTATAATTTTGCTTTGGCTTTGAAAGATTCAGAATAACTGGAGGGGCGTTCAAAAAATATTTTGCTTTCAACCCGTGTTAGGGAGGCTGGTTCGTCTGGTTGGGG
>JAHXIM010000452.1 GCA_025655635.1 gamma proteobacterium symbiont of Lucinoma myriamae
TCTTTTCCCTAATATTGTTATTTGTTAGCAAGAATAATAACTGTAAGTTGATGAAAAAGAAACAGTTCTCCTTAAGTTAATGGCATTGAATGATATTAAGCAGGCAATTGCTGACAATGTTGATTTACCTGTTGGTTATAGTGTTGATATTGGAGGTCAATATGAAAATCAGCAGCGTGCACAGCATCGTTTAATGATTGTGGTGCCCATTTCGATTGCTCTGATAGCTTTGTTATTGTATTTTGCCTTTAATTCAGTAGGACAGGCGCTATTAATCATGGTTAATGTTCCACTGGCTTTGATAGGCGGTATTTTTGCACTATATCTTAGCGGGCAGTATCTATCTGTACCCAGTTCAGTAGGTTTTATTACGCTTTTCGGGCTTGCTGTTCTTAATGGCGTGGTGATGGTTGAAAGTATCAATCAACGAATTAATGATGGTTATTCTATGCAGGATGCAGTATTTGATGGGGCAGTATCCAGACTGCGTCCAGTACTCATGACGGCATTAACCTCAGCACTGGGCTTAATCCCGGTTCTTATGTCAAAAGGTGTGGGTGCGGAAATTCAAAAACCATTAGCCAGTGTTATCGAAGGTGGCTTAATCAGTGCAACTTTCTTGACCTTATTTGTTGTCCCTTGTCTGTTTATTTTCTTTTCCAGGGCAAAATTTAATAGAGGGAATGATTTGTAGTGTGCTAATAAAGCATCTTCAATAACGCTATTCTATATTTTTAGATGATGGTAATTTTTGTCTGCTATGTTTTTAACGTTGATGCTTTGCCCCGATAAGCTCAATTTCATAGCCGTCAGGATCTTTGACAAATGCAATGATGGTAGTACCGGCATTCATTGGTCCGGCGTCACGTGCGATTTCTCCACCTTGAGCACGAATTTGTTCTGTTGCAGCATAAACATCGTCAACCTCAATGGCAAAATGGCCGAATCCATTTCCTGGCTCGTAATGGTCAGTGTCCCAGTTATAGGTTAATTCAATAACAGTATTGTTTTTTTCATCACCATAACCGACAAAGGCCAGCGTAAAGCGGCCTTCAGGATAGTCTTTTTGACGTAATAATGACATACCGAAAATTTGGGTATAAAAATCAATGGAGCGTTGTAAATGACCAACACGGATCATAGTATGCAATAAACGCATAGTTAACCATTACCCTGTTGTGCCGCGATTCTTTCGAGTTCATTAACTTGCAGACTATTTTTCTGTGCATATTGTAAGGCACGCGATAATCGAGCAGGTGCTGAACGCCCCATGCAGTTATGTGTCAGAACACCATTAATAGCTTCAACCATTGCTTCGATAAGACGTTCCCGATCATGTTCCTGAGCGGTCAAATGGTTTTGAATTGTCAGTACATCATCCATTACTTTTAAGGCGAGTTCACGATTATCATGCCATAGAGAATCGACATTACCACCCACTTCAAGCCCGGCAATATTGGTAGTGAGAATGTATAGATTCTTGCGTACCAGCTCAAACAGCATTTCATTATAATCTTTTACTACCCAGCTTGGGATGCTTAGTGTCTCCAGAGCCGTTTTTAGAATGTCTGCTTTTGGACCTATAATCGGAGAGGGGACGAGGACTTTAAAATCCTGACCTTTTTTCTTTTCAAACCAGACTGAAATAACGGTTGGCTCAATAAGATGATGTTTTTGCCAGTCACCGGGTAATAATTCATTTTGCAGTAGAGCAACTTTGCTTTTCCAGCTTTCAGGTAGTTGTTCTAAAACCGGGTCTAAATCGGTTTCACCCACTGCAACAAGAACCATTTCAGGCTGTGTGAGCTGTTGAGCTACTTCACTAATATCCATTTCTCTGGTGATGGGAAACAGAGGATAGCCTGCACGTAGCAGGCCGCGAGTAAATACACCGGACATTTCACCAATGCCGATGACAACAATAGGGTTTTTCATGGTTATTTTGATTACCTGTGTTAGTTAATGAATAATTATTTATATTTTATCTTTAACTATCCGGGGATGCCATGAGGTGTTCAACTATTTTTTCAACTAATTCATCAGGAACAAATTTGGTGAGTACATCATTAGCACCGCAGGCAATAGCTTCCTGCATATTAATTGAACCATTGAGTGAAGTATGCATGAGTACATGAATATTTTTGAATTTACTGAGTTTTCTGGCCTCAGTAACGAAGGTATAACCATTCATTTCCGGCATTTCAATATCGGAGATGATCATTGAAATCGGTTCCATGGTGTGAGGATCGCCATTTGGATAATCGGTGAGTATTTTTAAGGCAACTTTACCATCAGAGGCAGAAATGTGCTGTAACCCAAGTTTATCCAGGGCTGAGACAGTTTGTTTCATTGCCATTGATGAGTCATCTACAATCATAATTAATTTACCAAAAACGGCTTCTAATTTGCTCTGATCAATATTTAATTCTTCAGTGTGAGATGATTTTAAATTTAAAACTTCAGCCAGCACTTTTTCAATATCCAGTAATTGTACCAGCTCATCATCAATGAGTGTGACGCCTGTGGTATAACTACCAATCCCCGTGCCTTTGGCAGGTGGTAAGATGTCTTTCCAGTCACACAGAACAATTTTATCAACGCCGCTGATCCATAGACCCTGATGTGAACGATTGATTTCAGTGGTTATAACCGAACCCTGCCGGATTTGTTCATCGGTTAATGTTCTTTGAGTTGAACTGATTGCTTTAGCCAGGTCAATAATGGGTAGTGTTACATTACGCATTTCTGAAACCCCTAATACCTTCGGATTCGCAGAGGGTAATTGATGTAATGCAGGGCAAGGGATCACTTCTTTGATTTTAAGTACATTAATAGCAAAACGACGCTTGTCGCCGACATAAAATAAGAGTAATTCAAGTCGGTTACTGGAATTAGAAACACTGGTAGTCACAATTTAGCACTCCATAAAGATCTGATTATTCATTTAGTATAGCGACATTATTATAAAAATCTTTACTCATTTTTCTATTCTTGAAAAATAGACATCATTAATAATGAGGAGGGGGGGGCTCGGGTGCTTCTTTGCTATTATCTTCCTGTATCGTATTTATTTTATTTTGTAATTGTTCAAGGTGTCGAGCAAGATTATCAATTAATGCCTGATGCTCAATGATTATTTGATTGAGATGCTCGATGGTATCTTCCTGATGAGCATTTTTTATTTCTAATTCCATAACGCGATTTTCGATATCTGACATAGTAGAGCCCTAAAGCATGTAACAATTAATAAAACCAATAAAAGAGGATAAATGTTATTTTCCTGCTCGTTCTTTTGTTAAAATGACAAAACAACGTAATTTTAACCGATTTTAAGAAAATAATGACATATTTTGATGTTTTAATTATAGGTGCAAGTGCTTCCGGTCTTATGTGTGCCATTGAAGCGGGTAAGCGAGGCCGAAAGGTTGTTGTTTTAGATCATGCCGCAAAAGCGGGGAAAAAAATTCGCATTTCAGGAGGAGGGCGCTGTAACTTCACCAATTATGATGTCAGCGCAGAGCATTATCTCTCGCAAAATAAACATTTTTGTAAATCCGCCTTATCTCGCTATCAATACTATGATTTTTTAACATTATTGGCTGACTATAAAATCCCCTGGCATGAACGGGACCACGGGCAGCTCTTTTGTGATAGAAGTGCTAATGATATTGTACAAATGCTCTTGTCTGAATGTAAAAAATACCCTGTCACTATTCAATTGGATGCTCACATTAATTCTGTTGAAAACCATTTGGCTGATGAATTTCAGATAAATGCATCAACAGGTCACTATCAGGCAAAGTCATTAGTCATTGCCACGGGTGGTTTATCGGTCAGTAAAATGGATGCTAGTGATTTTGGCTTACGTTTAGCAAAACAATTTGCTTTAAATGTGATACCGACAAGACCGGGCCTGGTCCCATTGAGCTATAATGTCAAAGACAGCAAACGCTATAAACAACTTGCTGGTATTGCGCTTGAAGCAGAGGTTTCTTATGGAGAGCAGCGCTTTAAAGAAAATTTGCTATTTACCCACAAAGGCATCAGTGGTCCTGCTGTTCTGCAAATATCATCCTATTGGCTGGTTGAAAATGGCAAGGCAATACACATTAAATTACTACCGGATCTGGAACTTCATGAGTGGTTATTGCTTCAGCAAACGCAACAGGCTAACCTTTTAGTTAAAAATATTTTAGCGCAAAAAATGCCTAAACGACTGGTTGAATGTTTGTGTCATCTACATGCCATTGATAAACCTATTAAACAATATAGTGAGTCTGAGCTAAATAATATTGCTGATGTGTTTCAACACTGGCATTTCTGGCCTGATGCAACGGAGGGTTATCGGGTAGCAGAGGTGACTGTTGGTGGTGTTGATACCCATGATTTATCGTCCAAAACAATGCAGGCTAAAAACATTAATGGACTGTATTTTATTGGTGAAGTGGTTGATATAACGGGACATCTTGGCGGATATAACTTTCAATGGGCCTGGTCTTCGGGCTATACTGCTGGACAGTTTGTGTAAATATTAATCGATCAGTATTTAGGATGTGTTTATGTTTTTTAAAAAAACAGCTTATATTTTTCTTATTTTATTTCTTCTTTTAGTTGTGAGCGGCTGTTCTACCATTATGAACAAACCGGAACAATTTAAGATTAATATTTCTACTATAGAAATGCTTGAATCCTCCCTTATGGAACAACGTTTTCAAGTAAAGCTGCGTATTATGAATCGCAGCAGGGAAGCTGTGAGTATTGACGGCATGAGCTTTGATATTGAACTCAATGATAAAGATTTTGCCTCGGGTGTCAGTAATGAAAAAATCATGATTGAAGCTTTTTCAGAAGGTCTGGTCAGTGTCAGTGTCAGAAGCACAATTTTTAGTATCCTGCGACAAATTAATAACTTTAAAGACAAGAAATCACAGCCATTCAAATATAAAATCAGCGGCTATGTGTATTCCGGCAGTTCATTATTCGGCATACCATTTAACGAAAAAGGTGAAATTGATTTAAATACTCGTGCTAATAATAAGGGTACATTATGAGCATTACTTTTCAGGCAGGCTTCGTTCTATGCAGCCTGATGAATAGTGAAACTAATGTGTTCTGCTATTAGATGGATGAATTTTTAGTTTCGCAAGCCTAATACCAACTGACAATATCTTCAAGTTTCTGACGTGTTTTTTCATTTTGAGGATTTTTACGATAGCCAAAAGCAACCATATAAGCTACTTGATAGTTACTGGTATCAATATCAAAGTCTGAGGCTAGTAACTGATTAACGGGTTCTGCTTTAAAGCCTTCAATCGGACAACTGTCAATTTTTATAAAAGCAGCGGCATTCATCATGTTGGCCAGAGCAATGTAAGTTTGTTTTGTCGCCCAGTCAAGTAAGGCTCTATCATCCTGTAGAAGATTAAAATCGTTCTCCTGAAATTCCTGATAATATTGTTTGCGCATAATACGAGCTTTTTCTGGTAAGTGATGTACCTGAGCCATGATGTTTTCAATATAATCAGTATCAAAACGCATGCTTTTTGCAGTTCGTGCCAGAGTTACAACAAAGTGACTGGCTGTCGGCAGTGTACCTTGAGCACCCCAGGTCAGTGCTTTTAATTTGTCTTTTAATACCGGGTTCTGAACGATAAGAAAATGCCAGGGCTCAAAGCCGAATGAGCTGGGGGAAAGACGGGCGCTCTCTAAAATATATTGAAAATCATCATCGGAAATTTTTTTATTTTCGTCAAACACTTTACATGCGTGGCGAAAGTTCATCATTTCAATAAACTGCTCTTTCATCTGTTTTATTAAACCTCATTAAATAAATCTGTTGCTAAAGCCTTAATGTTATCTATTATTACATCTTTAACAATTTCAAGAAAGTGCTTAAAAAAATTCGATTTTTATATGAAGACAGGTAAAAATATCAGTTTCAATGAATTGTAAGAATATTTTTGTTTATTAATATGGTGAGTTAGAGCGTTACAAG
>JAHXIM010000165.1 GCA_025655635.1 gamma proteobacterium symbiont of Lucinoma myriamae
TAACAATTTGATCAGGAACAATTAAATTACAATTAATGTTGTACGATAATCTATCAATTCATGATGATTATCTTTTTTCAGGGTCGACTACATAACCTGTTTCACTTTCAAGCAGGATTTCTCGTACCCATGAGACATTAAAATCATTACAGGCTTCATCAAGCAGTGCCATTTTTTCATCCATAGTCGCCATGGACAGCATTTTTTCTTCAGCACGCATGATCCTTGGGTGTTGTGTAGCCGTCACGTTATCACCGATTAATAATTCTTCATAAAGCTTTTCACCCGGGCGTAAGCCAGTATAAATAATTTCGATATCACCCTCAGGATTTTCTTCTTCTCTAACATCATAACCGGAAAGATGAATCATTTTTTTCGCCAAGTCAGCAATTTTTACTGATTCACCCATATCCAATACAAAGACATCACCACCCTGTCCTAAGGAGCCTGCCTGTAAAACTAATTGAGCGGCTTCTGGAATAGTCATAAAATAACGCACAATATCGGGATGCGTTACGGTCACTGGTCCACCTTGTTTGATTTGCTTATTAAACAAGGGCACAACCGAACCGGAAGACCCCAGCACATTGCCAAAACGAACCATACAAAAACGAGTGCCCTGCCCTGCAGCTTTGATAGCCAGCCCCTGTAGTACCATCTCTGCAAAACGTTTGGTTGTACCCATAATATTCGTCGGACGCACAGCTTTATCAGTCGAAATCAGCACAAAGGTTTCAACACCACTGTCATATGCGGCCTCTGCCGCCCGACGAGTGCCGAAGATATTATTACGGATACCCTCAACAATATTTTCTTCTACAATGGGTACATGTTTATAGGCTGCCGCATGGTAAACGGTATTGACTCCATAGGCAGTAAAAATACTGTACAAACGTTTTTGATCCTGTACAGAGCCCAGTAATGCCGTTAGATTAATATCAGAGGAAATAATTTTCTGCAGTTCTTGTTCAATGGAATATAAGGCAAATTCTGATAGCTCAAATAAAATGAGATGTTTGGGTTCATGTTTTATAATTTGCCGGCAAAGCTCTGAGCCTATTGAACCTCCAGCTCCTGAAACCAGAACCACTTTATTTTTTATACACAGCTCAAATAATTGATTATCCGGTGCAACGGAATCACGACCCAATAGATCTTCAATCGCGACATCACGTAATTCTTCAATTTTTGCCTTACCATTGACGATATCCGCTAAAACTGGAATGGTTTTTACATGCACAGGCAATGATTCCAGCTCATTAATAACCTTACGCTTTTTATGTGCCGAGACAGATGGCATGGCTAATAAAATCTGGCTTATCCCTTCTTTGGCAATAAGAGCTTCCAGATGATGCGGGCGAAGAACTTTAACGCCATTAATCACACGTCCTTTTATACGTCGATCATCATCAATAAACACCACAGCCTGATATTCACTGCCTTGTTTTAATGCTGTTAATAGCTGTCGCCCAGCTTCACCCGCACCATAGATGGCTACTTTTTCACATTCTTTCTTTAAAATAGACTGATAATACAGCCACACCGCAAAGCGTGAACCGCCCACAAAAAACAGTGCAATTCCCCAGTAAATAAATGGAATAGAACGGGGTATACCTTCTGCTCGTGTCAGAAACACCATAGTACCGACAATAAGCGCAGAAATAGAAATTCCTTTGACTACGGCAATAATAGCCTCAGTCCCCATAAAACGGATCACTGCCCGATAAAGCCCCAAACGCAGAAACACCAGTACACTGAAAAATGTACTCATGATATAGACGATTAGATCTCTATAATCAGTATTATAACTTTGCTCCCCCCAGCGCAAGACAATAGCCAGCCATAAGGCCAGAGGCAGCCAGAGCAGATCGGCAAAGATTAATAAAACTTGCTTGGTATGAGTTGAAATTTCTTTTTTAAGCATAAAGATAATAGCTACAATAATTCATTCATCGGTATCAAAACTGATAAGGACTTGTGTTGCTGTAAGGGCTGCATTGTTATTCCCTGAATAAACTAATTCAACACTTATGATAGTGAATTAGAGTAATAAATGATAGTCCGTATTATTGCATATCAGTTCATATGACCCGCTCTGCTTCTCAGCGCTAGTAGAACAAGCGGCACATAAGCCAGGGCAATAGCAATAATTAAAAACTGGCTATAGTTATGAGCCAGCCAGGCCAAGGGTAAGAGCCAGCATAAATTAATCACTAAGACCCCAAGCGTCACCCGTTTATGTCCAAAACGACGAGATAGGATTTGATAACTATGACTTCGATGTGCTTCATAGACTTTATCACCACGAAACAAACGTACCAGTAATGTATAGGTAGCATCAGTGATAAAAACCGCCAGGAGGATCAACCAGATAAGGAAATCCAGACTACCATCATTAGCAGTTATGAGTGAGAAAGCAGCAATTAATATTCCCAGAAAAGCACTGCCGACATCACCCATAAAGATTTTTGCCGGCGGCCAGTTCCAGATAAAAAAGCCAAAGAGTATTGCCAGTAATGCCAGTAGTAATTCAATAGGTAAACCTATTATATCCGCTTGAATGGTATTCAAAAAGAGTAATAAACAAGCACTGCCTATAACGGTTATTGCCTCAACCGTGGCAATACCGTCAATACCATCCATAAAATTATATAAATTCAGCAGCCAGACCAGATAAAACAGGCTTATCCCCCATAAAGGGATCAAAAGCAGCAGATTATCCTGATCACCCCAGGGAATAATACCCAGCCAGAAACAAGCCCATCCAGCAGCGGCAAAATGAACTAATAAACGATAACGCGCAGGGATATGCTCATGATCATCAATAAAACCAATCACCGCAATACTCAACAATCCCATAAGGCCAATAAAAACAGAGAAATCCAGACGTTCCTGAAAATAAAAGACAATGAGTACGGTATAAAAGCTGACAACAATCGCCAGACCACCACCTCTTGGTGTAGGAATCGTATTAGAACTGCGCTCATTAGGTGTATCAATAATGTTATTTTTTAAGGCCAGCTGCCTGACAAAATAGGTCAAACTAAAAGAAAGAACAAATGATAAAAAAATAATAATGCTGTCCATAATTCAGCCACCCGCCTTTTTCACTGTTGTACTAATTCCTGACTGAACAGAAATAACTGGCTGCCAGCCTAAAAGCTGCTTAATTTTAGAAATATCAACCTGTAAAGAGCCAAACAAACGCTCATATTCTGCTTTACGACCCAGTATAACTGTCATGAATTTAATTAAACCTGCCGGTAGATAAAATAAGCAACTTTTTTTACCCAGAGCCTGAGCTATATAGTCAAACAATTCAGAAGTCGATAAATCCTGACCATCACTGACAAGAAAAACTTCACCTGCTGCTTGTGGATGAGTAAGACAGGTCTGAATTAATGAGCATAAATTTTCAATGCTCACCAGACTGCGGGCATTGTTAATACCTGCCAGTGGTAAGGGAAGTGATTTATCCGCCAGTTTTATCAAGTGGCTGAAATTACCTTTAACTTCCGGGCCGTAAACCAGCGGCGGGCGAATGATCACCACTTCAAGCCCGGTTTCTTTACCCAGAGCAAATAATTGCTGCTCTGCTTCAAACTTGGAAACAGCATAAGGATCTTGAGGATCAGGCTGATCATCTGCGTAAAAAGGCTTATTAGTTGTCTTCTCACCATTCACTTTGATCGAACTTAAATAAACAAAACGCTTTGCTCCTGATGCCACCGCCTGCCTTGCCAGATTTATAGTACCTTCGGTATTCACCGCACGAAAAGCCGTCAGGGGATCAGCATTAGTCTCCTGCATGACATGAACTCTAGCCGCCAGATGAACGACGCTATCGACACCCGTTAAAGCAGTTTGCCATTGAGTTTGAGAATCAATATTGCCTACAGTAACCTGTCTGCTATCATCAGCATTAATAAGTTCAGGTAGTTTACGATAAGTCTTAATAACATCATTACCTGTCTCGTACAAATAATGAGCAAGATATTGACCGACAAAGCCATTGCTGCCTGTGATTAATATTTTTGACACAGATTGATGTCCTGGTTGAGCTATTTATATTAATAATATGAATGAACGACAAAGGTCTATTTATTTAAATAAATATTGAAACAATCGGTATTTTAACTTGCCTATAATAAACAGAGGTATAGAAAAAGGTAATTGATTATTTTTTGCAGCTCTTAAAATTTCTTTATTTTGCTGAATAATATTGCTCAATGACTGATTAGATACACCACCAATTCGCATTTTAACCCAGACCTGTGGTACATAAAGAGTTTTTATCTGGTGTTTTTCAATAAAGCGCAACATCAATTCAATATCATTACCCATTTTATATTGAAGATCGAAAGAACCATATTTTTCATAAATTGATTTTTTTACATAGAAAGTAGGATGAGGCGGCGTCCAGCCTTTGGAAAAAGCCCTATAATAATAAGGAGATGATTTCCAATTCCGTATGACCTTAGCCATATTATCAGAGGCAACATAATATAAATCAGAGAAACAGGCATCAATTGAATGATTATTAAATACTCTGGCAACCTCACTAATCACATGAGGATTGGCTAGGATATCATCAGCATTAATAAAGCCAATCACATCACCTGTCGCATACTTAATACCCTTGTTCATGGCATCATAAATGCCTTGATCAAGTTCTGAGACTGTTTTAGAAATAGTTGACTTATACTGCTCAATAATATCCAGAGTACCATCTTTTGAGCTTCCATCAATCACAATATATTCCAGATCAATATAGTCCTGATTAGCAACGGACTCAAATGTCTCTTTTATAGTTTTATGGTTATTAAAACAAACGGTAATGAGAGAAATTTTCAACTTAAAGCCTTGCTATTCAACCAATAGATAGAGTAAAAGAATAACACAGATGTCTAAAAAGGGGTATTCCATGCATAGTTATATTTGAAACAAGCGGAGAAAACTGCTCATAATAAGATTTTTAATCAAGATAATTCGAAAATGAATTTTTTTCTTAAAAGAATATTGCGATTTTTCAGACGTAGGTGATGCATTGTCATTATGCCGCCTATAACTAATTAATGGTTCATCAATAAAATGAGTCTTACCATAGATTTCACCCACGAGACCTATCCACCAATCATGCATGGGCAGATCTCCAGGAAAGGGCAATGACTTTTTTAAAATTTTACGATTAAATGCCATTGTACAACCTAAATATGAGTTCTTAATCATATTATTAATAAAACCACTTCTAGAATTATTAATTTTGTAAAAAGAATGTCCTATGATTTCTCCATCAGCATCTACAATATTAGCATCACTTAAAACCAGATCATATTTCCGTAAATATTTTTTAATTTTTTTTACTTTACCTGGCAGCCATATGTCATCTTGATCAGCAAGAAAAATATACTCTCCATCGGCATATTTTAATGCATTTTCAAAATTAAAAACAGGTGATTGAAATTTTTGATTTTCTAATATTTTTATTCTTTTATCGTTGTATGATTTTATAATAGCTATTGTTTTATCAGTTGAGCTATCATCTGAAACAATAAGTTCATCGTTACAATCCATCTGACTTAAAATGGAATCCAGTTGTTTGTTAATAAACTTCTCACCGTTATATGTTACCATACATATACTGATCATTCTAATACCTTCAAGAATTATTAGAAAAAATATTAATTATCCTAAAAAACACATACAGTTTACCCATACTCATTACTTTAACATAATATCACAAATTAACAGGCATGACAGTTGTACTTTCACTCTCTATATTTGCCCGTATTACCCGGGATACTATGCATATTAACATTTACCCTTAAAGAGAGACATTTAATTTTTCTTGTTTCTTCATTCAAAATTATTATTTACAAGTCCATTATTAGTAAACTATATACCCGTGATCAATGAAAGTGCTTGATTTTTATATAAATAGGGATCAAGATTAGCACATGACGCAACTAACCCTAACAGCCCCTCA
>JAHXIM010000217.1 GCA_025655635.1 gamma proteobacterium symbiont of Lucinoma myriamae
TTCATTACGGTTAGTGAACCGCCCATTGCGGACCCGCATGATGGGTGGTGTGGGGGCTGTAGGAGAGAAACCTGTGGCTACCCGATTATATTTACTGAGTACTTCCAGTAAAAAACGATGTGCACCTGAACCATTTTGTCTTGATACCCAGCGGTATTGCGGGCTAAAAAGATCATCAATACTACTTATTTTATGCTTCAGGGACGGTTTAATCATTAGCCCCTGTTCACGTTGAAAAGCACGGATCAGAACCCACTGACGAAATTGACTATATTGTTTAAGCAGCGCGGGATGGCGTAAGTGACTTTCGTTATCAGGACCCCAGTGAATCGCACAGACATCTACCCGGTTTGATTGCAATAAATCCAGACCCAGTCGGGTCCCTGTAGCGGTATAACTGATTAAGGCATGGTTTCCGGTTTGCTGGGCAAATTCCTGGATAATTCGATACAGGAGGGGATCATCACTGCCGGCAATGATCAGACGGTCAGTAAGCAAACCACCATGCGCTGAATTGTGCATCCAGTGGTCTATCAGCTCACGGGGGAACATCCATTTACCAGTAACTTTGGTTGCTGGAATGTGCCCATCATTAACCAGAGCATAGATTTTTTTTTCATTCAGGTGTAGATATTCTGCGACCTGTTTGACGCTCATAAAGGTATTATTTTCAGTGGCTACAGAGGACATAGTTTGCTTTCTCTGGTATTAATTGTGGTTGCGCTGTCAGAACAACTTTATATGCTCTGGGCGGCCTGTTGATTCTTTTGTAATGATTCTGTCTGTAATGGCTTTGCTTGTAATGGCTCAGGTATGGCATCAAACTCGATATTTTCAGCGCCGTTATAGACCAGAAAATGTCTGCCCTTGGCTCTGGCAATTAAGGTGACACCGACTTTTTGTGCCACTTCCAGTCCCATGTGTGTGACACCTGAACGTGAAAGCAGTACGGGAATACCCATTTGGACTCCCTTAATTACCATTTCAGATGTCAGACGACCCGTGGTATAAAAAAATTTATTATGTCCGGAAATGTTATGCAGCCACATATGTCCGGCAATCGCATCAACTGCATTATGGCGTCCCACATCTTCTACAAAAAGCCCCATTTGCGTATTCTCACAAAGGGCACAGCCATGAACCGCACCGGCACGTTTATACACGTCGTTATGATGATTAAGTACACTTAATAAATCATAAATTCTGGATTGCCTGATCTGCACACGGGGTAGATTGATTTTATCAAGATCAACCATCAGCCCACCAAAAACAGTGCCCTGACCACAGCCGGTTGTTACTGTTTTTCGGCCGAGTTTCTTATCCAGATCAGCCACCTGATTAAATACGGAATCGGTTTCCCAGTCAACCTGAAGTGATTGTACGTCGTTAATATCATGTACCAGACGTTGATTTTTCAGCCAGCCTAACACCAGCAGCTCCGGGTTAGTGCCCAGAGTCATTAGTGTGACAATTTCACGTTTATTTAAGTAAATGGTCAGTGCGCGCTCAGCCGCAATATAGCCTTTACGAGCCTGGCCTGACTCATCAATAGCGGTAACAGCCGCAGTTGCTTCCAGACCGGCATCAGTAAGTTGCGGCTGATAAGTGGAATGAGTTATGGCCATTTTTTTACCCTTTTATTGACAGTTAATGACTTTTGTTTACTATGAATTATTATTGTTTTTGTTAAAAAATATGAGCAATTTCCATACCGTCTTCAGGAAATAATGGTTTAAGTGGTTCTTCATAATCTCTACAGCATTTATCCGAATGGCCATTTTAGCTTGTGTTATGTAAATCAAGATGAAATAGTGGTGATTTCTGTCCATTAAAAATTATTTGTGGGACATAATGTCCCATTTTTTTCTTTTCCATTTTATGGATTATTTTCCCTTTGTATGGATAACAATAGCAGATTAATTATTGGTATATAACTTGCTCAATGAGATGAAAGAAATAACCTGTTTTACTCAAGAGGTGCAGTATATGCCTGAAGCTATGGCTTTAGAAGGAGCAGAAAGCCGCTTGTCCTCCAGTTTTCCTGTTTCAGTCATTATGCAAAAGTCAAAATCAGATAATGTCTGGGTAGATGAAATATGGGACGCCATTGGTGTCACTGTGGGTGAACAGGGTGATGTTGATATCGGCAAAGAAAAAACATCTATTATTATCTTACAGCAGGAAGTTATTACCCAATATCTGAACACAGGCTTTAATCTGGAGCTGTTTGCTGATGAATGTGAAAGCTATTACTACAACCTGATGTCATCCACATCCCGCTGTTTTATTATTGTGCAGCAGAATGAAGAGGATGTGCCAGTCCCTTTTTTAGTGAGTCTTAGTTATGATGCGGCTCATTCGTATCTGGAGGGTGATGAAATAGTTTATGCAGTTGATTTGCCACCGGAATTATATCGCTGGAGTGAGGCGTTTATTCTTAATCACTATGCACCGGAAAAGAAGTTCAAGCGAAAGCGTACTAACTGGAAGCAGGATGTGAGCCGTCAGCCACCGGATAAGAGCCATCAGCTATCTGATAATGGCGGCAGGAAGCACTCCCTATGAGTAAAACTGTTGATAACGATGCAAGTCAGGCTAATGAATCAGAAGGATTTTATTCACGCTGGTCAAAATGTAAGCTCCAGTCGAAAAATAATCATCACGCTGAAAATCACACGCCAGCAACAGATACTCTATCAGTAGAGATGAGTGTTAATAAAACAAAATCACCTGAACTGAATCAGGAAACCATTGTGCTCTGTGACCAGGATATGCCTGATCTTGACAGCCTGGATGAAGACTCTGACTATAGCGGTTTTTTATCACCCGGCGTCAGTGATAAGTTGCGCAAGCTGGCCTTACATAAACTGTTTCATGGAGAGAGTTTTAATCTATGTGACGGTCTGGATGATTACGATGAAGAGTTTACATCCTTTGAAAAACTGGGTGATATTGTCACGGCAGATATGCGTTTTCAACTGGAGGAAGAAGCTAAACGGAAATTGCAGGTAGCTGCAGAAGGGGGTGATACCTCAGATGAGAATGATGACTTAACATTGCAGGATGCAGTCTGTCCTGAAGGTGAAATAAATGAATTAATAGATGTTGAGCAAGTGGATGAAACTGCTGAGCAGGAAGAACATCAATTACACAACAACGAAAATCTGTCATGAGTGATATTTTTATATGAATGTAAATAATGAAACCCCGACCTCTCTGGTTAATTACAAAGCACGTAAAAAAGCCCTGCAAGCCTTTAATAACGAATCGGTCACAGCAACCAGTCTGGTGAAATTTCAGTCATTAGGACGTATTGCGGTGATTGGCGGAATGGAAGCGATGGAGTTTGCTCCACGTTTATCTGAAAAACTGCATCCGCAGGTTATTTTGACCAGTGGTGCTGAAGAACCCGGAGTGCCTGTTATCGCGGTGGGCGGGCGTGACATTCAAATACAGGGTTATCTCGGAGCATTTAAAATACACCTGGGTGAAAAGGGCAAGGCTAATGCAGAAACAGTAGAGGCTGATCTGATCCTGGATTTGAGTGGACAACCACTATTGGGTATGGCAATGAAACCCCTGGGCTATTTTGTCTCAACAACAGATGAAGTTCAGTTGCTTTCGATAATAGATGAACTATTTGAAATGACCGGCAGTTTTGAAAAACCACTGTATACAGATTATGACCCTTCTATCTGTGCTCACAGCCGCTCGGGTAAAACTGCCTGTACACGTTGTATTGACAGTTGTCCTGCTGAAGCGGTTGTTTCACTCGGGGATATGATTGAAGTCAATTCTCAACTATGTCAGGGGGGAGGTGTTTGTGCCACAGTATGTCCTAGTGGTGCGCTTCGTTATGCCTATCCTCAAGCCAAAGATCTGTTAAAAAAAATTCGTATCATGCTGCGTACTTATGTACAGGAAGGTGGTCAGGATCCCATTCTGGCTTTTATGGCAGAAGATGATGGCAATGCTCATCAATTGCCTGAGCAAAACAATATCCTCAGCGTTAGTATTGAAGAGCTGGCCAGTGTCGGACTGGAGACTTGGCTCACAGCTCTGGCTTATGGTGCTCGTACCGTGTTACTGGTAGACAATGGCGCCATGCCGGAAAAAGTGGCTGAAGAATTACACAGGCAGCTTGATATTGCAGCTGAAATACTCTCGGCAATAAATTATGCACAGGACAGTATTCAGCTGGTGAAAACTGAAGACATGAAGCATCAACAGCCTGTCGTTATGCGGGAAATTGTTCCAGCCTATTTTTC
Source organism: gamma proteobacterium symbiont of Lucinoma myriamae (assembly GCA_025655635.1). Taxonomy (GTDB): domain Bacteria; phylum Pseudomonadota; class Gammaproteobacteria; order GRL18; family GRL18; genus GRL18. The sequence continues at coordinate 4,269 of JAHXIM010000217.1, forward strand.
TGCCGATAGCGGCAAAAGACAGGCTGCATTTTTTGCTATCGATCACCTTTATCAGCAAGCTGATAAGAGCAGGCCTATGATTTCTTTGCCCAGTGGAACAATGTTCGGCACAGTATCCATTGATGATCAATGTACTCTTTGTCAGTCATGCGTCACGGTTTGTCCCGGAAAGGCACTGCATTCAGGTAATGGCGTACCACAGGTACAATTTGTCGAAGCTAATTGTCTGCAGTGTGGTATGTGTACCAGAACCTGCCCTGAAAATGCCATTACCATTTCACCCCGTTTTCTATTTGATCGGGAACAACGTAATCAGTCCAGAATTCTGCATGAAGAACCTCCTTTTGAGTGTATTTCCTGTGGTAAGCCGTTTGCCACTGCATCAGTAATTGAAACAATGCTGGTTAAATTACAGTATCACAGTATGTTCCAAAGTGAGCGGGCACGTAATCGTTTAAGAATGTGTGAAGACTGTCGGGTGGTCGATGTTGTCCAGGATGCGGATGCAATGGCCTTGCAAAATGAAAAGTCTGTTCATTAAGGTTGATGAATGGGTGATTTTACTCCCTTTAAGTCATTTTTTTCGTTTTAGAACTGGCTTGTTTATTGCTCTATTATATATCAGGAAACATGATGATAACTCAAAGACAATCTGACTCAATAAGCTCAGCTTCATTAAATAGGGATCAGAAAAGCAGTGTTGAAAAAACGGTAGTTGAACCTGCAGTGACAATGGATTGTAGTGCAGAAGAGCAGCATTATCGTTCATCAGTGTATAAAGTTCTGGCGGGATTATTGAGAACTGCTCCTGACAATGACGCTCTGGATCATGTCTCAGCATTTGCCGCAATAGAACAGGAAGGTGATGAACTGGCGCTATCAATGTCAATGCTGGGTTTGTCAGCAAAAGCAAGCGATGCTGATGAAGTGGATGATGAATTTCATGCACTCTTTATTGGTCTGGGAAGAGGTGAGCTAATGCCTTATGCATCATGGTATCTCACCGGATTTCTTATGGAGAGGCCCCTGAGTGTTTTAAGAGATGAGCTGGCAGCCCTGGGATTTGAACGCAGTGAAAACGTTCATGAACCTGAGGATCATATTGCAGCTTTGTGTGAGGTCATGGCTATGATGATTGATGAGGGTTTTGCCATACATCAACAGGAAAAATTTTTTAGCGGACATATGTCAAACTGGCTGGATCATTTCTTTAAAGATTTAAGTCAGGCAGAGGCGGCGGTTTTTTATCGTTCTGTGGGTCGATTCGGTCAGGCATTCAGTGCATTTGAAAAACAGTATCTGACAATGCCGGTGTAGTAGTAAATAAACAAACAATACTCTTTAGTCGAGAGTACCCCTTAGTGGAGGAGTAGTAATGAACAAAGATATGAATCAATCTGTTGATACACAGCGTAGAGAGTTTATGCGTGATTCAATATCAGCAAGTGTCAGTGTAGCTGTTGTTGCCGCTGTGCCAGGGAGTGCGGTGGCTCTGGAAGAAGAAACACCGGTGATAAAAAAACAGCAGAGGTATCATCTGAGCAATCATATACTTGACTATTACAAATCAGCTGCAAGTTAATCGGAAGGGATAGGAAATGAAACTAAGAAAAGTATCAGAACAAGTGTATACGTCAAAACTTCCCACGTTGACGGATCATGCCACTTTATTTAAGGGCTGAATTTTTTCAGTTAAATTCCATGGCATAAATTGATC
>JAHXIM010000097.1 GCA_025655635.1 gamma proteobacterium symbiont of Lucinoma myriamae
ATTCATTACGGTTAGTGAACCGCCCATTGCGGACCCGCATGATGGGTGGTGTGGGGGCTGTAGGAGAGAAACCTGTGGCTACCCGATTGCCGACATCAGGTCAATATTAAGCTGCTCTGCCATTCTTAGCAGGTAAATAAAGATATCGGCCATTTCATGGCTAATATCTTTTAGTTTCTCACCATTTACATTTTTGCTTTCTTCCGGAGTCAGCCATTGAAAGTGCTCTATAAGTTCTGCTGCTTCAGCAATAAGTGCCATGGAAAGATTTTTTGGGGTGTGAAATTGTTCCCAATCACGTTTAATTGCAAAATCTTTTAACTCATTAGAAAGATTTTTAATGCTATCTGACATGTTTTTTTATCCTATAAATTCTTTTAAAACAATGAAATACAAGCTTTTATTAGAAGTGAGGTTAATTGTTAAGTGCTTGAAATTACTAATATCTATCTCTTTAGGAGTAGGTTTTTAATATTAAAAAGCATGGTATGTTTAATAATTGCGAAAAACAACCACATAATTAGAGTTGTTAAATGTTAAGTAGTTAAATTTTTTTTAAAGCCAGGAAAAGGATTATAAATGCAAGTTAAAGATATTATGTGTACTGATGTGAAAACATGTAAAGAGGATACACCAATAAAAGATATAGCGACAATGATGTGTTTTCATAAGTTCAGTGGCTTACCAGTGGTTGACGATGACAATAATGTCATCGGCATTATTTCAGAAAAAGACATATTATCCAGCATGTTTCCTGATATGAAAGAGCTGATTGAGTCAGGTGCTAAGGCTGATTTTGAAGAAATGGAAAATGATTATTCCAATATTCTTGATAAAACTGTTGGTGATTTAATGACCAGAGCTGTTGCCAGTGTACCAGCTGATATGCCGATTTTGCGTGCCGCATCAACAATGTGGTTGCGAAAATTTCGTCGTATTCCAGTGACTGACAATAACAAACTGGTTGGTATTATCAGTCTGGGTGATGTTCATCAGTCAGTGTTTCAGAATAGCCTTTTGAGCAATAAATCCTAGTTAAACCGTCTTTAGTTGAGTGGGGACTGAGTCTGATTTCAACATAGCTTTTTTTGCGTGCTATTGATAGAATACGGCCGTTTTGAAAAAAAATACACGCTTTATGAGTAATGAGTAATAAGTAATAAAAGAAGGTTAGCAAATAGAATGTCTGCTGAACAAATAAAGAAAGATAAATATGTTGAACTTACCTATGCGATTTTAGATGCGCAGGGTGAAATTAAAGAACGTGTGGATATACCGGTTAAATATATTCATGGTCGTGATAGCGGTCTATTTCCAAAGATTGAACAAGCACTTGAAGGTAAGGAAAAAGGCGCTCGAGTAGAAGTATTCTTAACACAGTATGAAGGTTTTGGTCCTAGTGATCCCAATCTGATCTTTACTGATGACCAGGCTAATGTACCGCCTCAATTTCATCAGGTGGGTGCAGAAGTTGAAATGCAGAATGACCGTGGTCAGGCAAAGAAATTTACGGTAACCAACATTGCAAATGGTAAATTAACAGTTGACGGCAATCACCCTTTGGCAGGTCAGACTATCCAATTTGTTGTTACAGTCGGTGAAGTACGTGATGCCACTGATGAAGAGTTGAAAAATGGTGTGACACAAAATTTTTCAACGGGTAGTGATGGTACGATTCATTAATTCGTTACGTTTTGATTGTATATTTAAACACATTAATGAATATTACTGAGTAGAATATGGCAACAAAAGCAAATATAAAAATTAAAGATTTTTCTGATACTGATGTATGGACAGTCCAGCAAACAATAGATGAACGCTGGGGAAAGGGTAATACAGAGACTCAACTAGCGGACGTTGAAGTTCGCCTGCGTTCTGCCGATAGAGACGTATCAACTTGTCCTGCTCTTTTTTGGGAGCATGAGGGCAGCAATTTTGTTATTTTTAAAATAGGTCGTTCGACCTATAAGACTCAGTTTTACTATAAAGGGCGCGATCAATACGGTACTGCTGTACCGAGCTTCGATAACATCCTTGATTGTGTTGTAACTGTGTTACAGGTTCATGCTGATTTGGAAAGAGACAAATCTCAGCAAAGTGAATAATTTTTTTACCATCTTGATTGATGTTTATAGCAATAAAAATAATCAGGGTGTTTTTTTGAATTTTAGTAATTTTATTTAATAACTTTTTGGAGTTAAGATGACAAAGAAAAACGCATTTTACGCCCAGTCCGGCGGTGTAACCGCAGTAATTAACGCTTCTGCCTGTGGTGTTATTCAAACAGCACGTAAAAACAGCGATAAAATTGGTACAGTCTATGCGGGCCGTAACGGTATTATTGGTGCATTAACTGAAGATTTAATTGATACTAACCTGGAATCTGATGAAGATATTGCCGCTTTACTTCATACACCTTCAGGTGGTTTTGGTTCTTGTCGCTTTAAGCTGAAAAGTCTTGAAGAGAATAAGGCTGAATATGAACGTCTGATCGAAGTCTTTAAGGCGCACGATATCGGTTATTTCTTTTATAATGGTGGTGGTGATTCTGCCGACACTTGTCATAAAGTATCTCAGCTTTCTGAAAAAATGGGTTACCCGATTCAGGCAGTTCACGTACCTAAGACTGTTGATAATGATCTACCTATCACTGATAACTGTCCTGGTTTTGGCTCAGTAGCAAAATATATTGCTGTTTCAGCTTTAGAAGCGAGCTTTGATGTTCGTTCAATGGCAAAAACATCCACTAAAATTTTCGTTCTTGAAGTAATGGGGCGTCATGCGGGCTGGATTGCAGCTGCTGGTGGTCTTATTGAAGATCAAAACATTCCTGTTGTAATTCTTTTCCCTGAAGTTGAATTTGATCAAGATAAATTCCTGGCTAATGTTGATGCAAAAGTAAAAGAATATGGCTTCTGTACTATTGTGGTTTCTGAAGGTGTACATTGGGCTGATGGTCGTTTCCTTGCCGAGCAGGGTACTCGTGATTCATTTGGACACGCGCAATTAGGTGGTGCCGCTCCGGTTGTTGCCAATATCATTAAAGATGCACTGGGTTATAAATTCCACTGGGCTGTTGCTGATTATCTGCAGCGTGCAGCACGTCACTTATCATCTAAATCTGATGTTGAGCAAGCGTATGCACTTGGTGAAGCGGGTGTTAAGTTTGCCTTAGAAGGCGACAATGCCATTATGCCTACAGTTGATCGTATCTCTAATAACCCATATGAATGGAAAATTGGTAAAGCACCATTGTCAGAAGTGGCCAATGTTGAAAAGATGATGCCTATGGACTTCATCACTGAAGATGGTTTCGGTATCACTCAGAAATGTAAAGAATATCTATTACCTCTAATTGAAGGTGAAGATTATCCTCCATATGAAAACGGCTTACCAAAATATGTTGTTTTGAAAAATCAAAGTGTTGCTAAGAAATTACCAGACTTTGAAGTTTAAGTGATAAAAAAGGCCGATTTATCTAATCGGCCTTTTTTTTGCAATTTTTTACATTGTGTTTAGAACAATTACTCTCTTAAATTAAAATTTACACCATATTAGTGTCCATTGATGTTGATCAATGAACATTGTGAGCTTTTGAATTAGACTCAATCAATCTTTTTTTCGCGAATTCATACTGAATTCAATTATTAAAATATAGCAATGGGGGACGTAATGTCTGTTGAATTAATCTTTGCACTTGTAGCTGGAATTGCTGCAGTAGCCTATGGGATCGTATCTATTAAGTGGATCATGTCTAAATCACCTGGTAGCGACACGATGTTGGAAATTGCGCGAGCAGTTCAAGATGGTGCTCAAGCTTACTTAAACCGTCAGTATAAAACCATTGGTATGGTTGGCGCTGTTGTTTTTGTTGCCATTTTTGCATTTATTGGTGCACCAACAGCAATCGGCTTTTTAATTGGTGCTGTTTTATCGGGTGCGACAGGTTATATCGGAATGAATATTTCAGTCCGTTCAAACTCCCGTACAGCAGAAGCTGCTAAAGACGGTATGGGCGCAGCATTCCTTATCGCTTTCCGTGGTGGTGCAATTACTGGTATGTTGGTGGTTGGTCTGGCCCTAATTGGTATAGCCGGTTACTTTGCTGTATTGACAATGATGGGTTCAACCGTAGAAGAAACTGTTCACGCATTGATTGGTTTAGCCTTCGGTGGTTCTTTAATCTCTATCTTTGCTCGTCTGGGCGGTGGTATCTTTACTAAGGGTGCTGACGTTGGTGCGGACATCGTTGGTAAAGTTGAAGCTGGTATTCCGGAAGATGATATTCGTAACCCTGCAGTAATTGCGGATAACGTTGGAGATAACGTTGGTGACTGTGCTGGTATGGCAGCTGATTTGTTTGAAACCTATGCCGTTACTATTATTGCCACGATGTTACTTGGCTCTTTAATGGTTACTACTGCAAGTGAAGTTGCTAATGCTGCTGTCATGTATCCATTAGTTTTGGGTGGTGTTTCTATTGTTGCTTCAATTATTGGTATTATGCTGGTTAAATTAAATAATGAACAAAGCAGCATTATGGGTGCTATGTATAAAGGACTTATTGCTTCTGCAGTGGTTGCTGGTATTGGTTTTTATCCAGTGACTACTTATATGCTGGGTGATTCAATTACTGTTGCCGGTGCTGAGCTTGCCACCGTTAATTTATACTTTGCAGCACTGATTGGCTTAGCTTTAACAGGTGCGATGGTTGTTATTACTGAGTACTACACATCAACAGAATATGCACCAGTAAGAACTATTGCTGAAGCATCTTTGACTGGTGATGGTACTAATGTAATTGCTGGTTTAGGTGTCTCTATGAAATCAACAGCTGCGCCTGTTATTGCTGTGTGTGCCAGTATCTGGGGCTCTTTCGAACTGGGTGGTCTGTATGCGGTTGCAATTGCTGCAACGTCTATGTTGTCAATGGCGGGAATTATTGTTGCTCTTGATGCATACGGTCCTATTACTGATAATGCTGGTGGTATTGCTGAAATGGCTGAAATGCCTGAAGAGATTCGCAACATCACTGATCCTCTGGATGCTGTTGGTAATACAACTAAAGCGGTAACAAAAGGTTATGCAATTGGTTCCGCTGCACTTGCTGCTCTGGTTTTATTTGCTGATTATACGCATACTCTGGAAGCTGCTGGTACATCAGTATCTTTTGACTTATCTAATCATATGGTCTTAATCGGCTTATTCATTGGTGGTCTGGTACCTTATTTATTCGGTGCTATGGCTATGGAAGCAGTGGGTCGTGCTGCTGGTTCTGTGGTAATTGAAGTGCGTCGTCAGTTCAAAGAAATGCCCGGCATTATGGATAGAACTCAAAAGCCCGATTATTCTAAAGCGGTTGATATGTTAACTGCGGCAGCAATTAAAGAAATGATTATTCCTTCAATTCTGCCAATTGCAGTGCCTATCGTTGTTGGTCTGACTATGGGTGCAGAAGCCTTAGGTGGTGTATTGATTGGTACTATCGTAACGGGTATTTTCGTTGCAATTTCTATGACTACCGGTGGTGGTGCATGGGATAATGCTAAGAAATACATCGAAGATGGTAATCATGGTGGTAAAGGTTCTGATGCTCATAAAGCAGCAGTAACTGGTGATACTGTAGGCGACCCATACAAAGATACTGCAGGTCCTGCAATTAACCCAATGATTAAAATCATCAATATTGTTGCATTAATGATGATTCCTCTTATCTAGTGAAAAGATGCATTTAATCAAAAGATGTATCTTTTTGAATAAGTGCAATCATTGACTAAAATAACCAGATCAGTATACTGCTCTGGTTATTTTTCTATAACCTTTTTTAAAACCTTTTTTTTAAACATAAGGAAAAACCATGCCAACATGATCTGTCAACACTTTTCAGGACACTCAATTACACAACTTTTTGCATCTCTTCGTAATCTACTGGTGACCAATAATCATTGGTAGA
>JAHXIM010000402.1 GCA_025655635.1 gamma proteobacterium symbiont of Lucinoma myriamae
TTTTTTCAGGGTCGACTAATTAAAGACTGTAGACAGGTAAAAGACCCATAATGCAATTAATGATCCCTGATTTCTCACTCGCAAAAATTTTAGTCGTAGGCGATTTAATGCTGGACAGGTACTGGCATGGCCCAACCTCGCGAATATCACCTGAAGCACCTGTGCCTGTGGTTAAAATAGAAGAATCAGAAGAACGCGCTGGTGGTGCCGGTAATGTTGCTTATAATATTGCTGCTCTCAATGGCACACCGTCTCTGGTTGGTTTAACCGGTCAGGATGAGTCAGCAAAAATTTTGAAAAATCGCCTGAGTCATCAGGGGGTTAACTGTCAGTTTGTTGAATTGCCTGGTTGTACAACGATTACTAAGCTGCGCGTTTTAAGTCGTCATCAACAACTGATTCGTCTTGATTTTGAAGATGGCTTTCTGTTCGATAATGGTGAGCACTCTGATAGCGGCGAGCATTTATTGCAGGCTTATCAGAGCCAGTTAGATGCTCATGATGTCATTGTTTTTTCGGATTATCAAAAAGGTACTTTACGAGATCTGCCCAGACTGATTTCACTGGCTAAAGAGCAGGGCAAGACAGTTATTATTGATCCTAAGGGAAATGATTTTTCTATCTATCGGGGCGCCAGCCTGCTGACTCCTAATTTATCTGAATTTGAGGCCATTGTCGGGCATTGTGAAAATGATGAACAATTAATTGAAAAAGCCGAACAACTTTGTCAAACATTACAACTTGATGCGCTGCTGATCACCCGTAGTGAAAAAGGCATGACTTTGATTCAAGCCGATAAACAAGCGGTTCATCTGCCCACACGTGCCAGAGATGTCTATGATGTGACTGGCGCGGGTGATACTGTGATTGCCACACTGGCGGTTTCTATTGCCGTTGGCATGAATATGGTGGATGCCACTAAATTAGCCAATCTGGCTGCCAGTGTGGTGGTGGGTAAAGTGGGTACGGCAACCGTTACCGTTCATGAACTGCGTACCGCAATGCGTCAGCTCAGTGATATAGAGCAGGGCATCATTACTGAAGACAGACTGATTGCGCTGGTGAGTGATGCCAAAAATCATGGTGAAAAAGTGATTATGACCAATGGTTGTTTTGATATTCTCCATGCTGGCCATGTGACCTATTTAGAGCAGGCTAAAAGTCTCGGTGATCGACTCATTGTTGCCGTTAATGATGATGATTCTGTCAAGCGTATTAAGGGACCGGAAAGACCGGTTAATACCATGAATCGTCGTATGCAGGTATTGGCAGGCTTAAGTTGTGTGGACTGGGTTGTGCCATTTTATGAAGATACACCAACACGTCTGATTTGTGATGTATCCCCCTCTGTTCTGGTTAAAGGCGGAGACAATAAAGTGGCTAATATTCCAGGTGGTGATTGCGTTATAGAGCAAGGTGGCGAAGTGCTGGTAATGGAATATGTGGACAACTGCTCTACGACCGGACTCATTCGCTCAATTCGTTCTGCTGATGAGTCAGTAGAAAATAAAAAAGAAGAGGAATGAGCCCTCTAATGCCTGAAAGCACCAGGATGTCGGATGGCAGCACGCCTGTTAACGGGGACAATAAAGTCGATATTGCTATCATCGGTGGCGGCATCGCGGGTTTGTGGACTTTAGCCCGATTACGCAAGGCAGGTTACCAGGCAATACTACTGGAAGCAGAATCTCTGGGCTGTGTGCAAAGTGGTGCGTCTCAGGGCATTATTCATGGCGGTACAAAATATGCGCTCAGCGGAAAGCTTACTCATTCGGCGCAATCGATTCAGCAAATGCCGCAACGTTGGAAAGCCTGTCTGGATGGTGTTGGTGAAGTTGATTTAACTCAGGCAAAAAAATTATCCGCACATCAATATCTCTGGTCAAATAAAAGTCTGGCGGCTAAATTAACCGGATTTTTTGCCAGTAAAGTGATGAGCAGTCGCATGCAGCATTTATCAGCGGATGACTATGTGCCGCCTTTTAATCAATCCGGCTTTAATGGCGAACTTTATCAATTAGATGAATCCGTATTAGATATTCAAAGTGTTATTGAAACTATTCGAACACAGTTTTCTGATGTGATATTTCAGGCGTGTATTGAAAATATTACTGACATATCAGACAGTGATGATTCAACAGTAAATAAGCATTACCAGATACACTCATCTGATAACACCCATATTATTGCCCAAAGCATTATTTTGACTGCAGGTGCAGGCAATGAAAAATTATTGGCAAGTCTGAACTTCAGGCAAGCAAAAATACCCAAAATGCAACGCCGTCCTTTGCTTATGCCTATGCTAAAAGCCAATGAATCTGTTTTACCTAAAATGTATGCTCATTGTCTTGGGGCAAGTGCCGTACCAAAAATGACCATTACTGCTCATTCATTATCTCAAAATCAGACAGTCTGGTATCTGGGTGGTGAAATTGCAGAGCAAGGGGTAGGGCGCAGCATAGAAGAACAAACACAGAAGGCTAAAAGTGCATTACAAAGTCTGATGCCGTGGATGGATTTTTCTCAATGTCAGTGGTCAGCTCTGGCGATTGATCGGGCTGAGCCTAAAATGCCTGACGGTAGTCGTCCTGTTGAGCCTGCGATATTTGCAGAGCAGGGAGTGATTACAGCATGGCCGGTAAAATTAGCCATGGCACCTATCATGGCAGATAAAGTACTGCATGAAATTGAGCGTTTGAAAATTAATAAGAATGCTCAGGCCGTGCTTATTCAAAATAAAAATTCACTGCCAATGACACAGGCAAAAACAAGTCAACTCCCCTGGGAAAAGGTAGACCACTGGTTATGATGCAGACACGAGAGCTGGGACAAACAGGTATTCAAGTCAGTCCTCTGGGATTAGGCACCGTAAAATTTGGCCGGGATCAACAAGTAAAATATCCATGGGCATTTAAAATACCCGATGATCAGGCAGTATTGGAATTACTTTCTCTGAGTCGTGATCTGGGCATTAATTTACTGGACACAGCACCGGCCTATGGCAATAGTGAAGAACGTCTAGGGCAATTACTGAGCAATCGACAAGACTGGGTTATTGTTTCTAAAGTGGGTGAAGCCTTTGACGGCGGGCACTCTCACTTTGATTATAGTGCTCAAACTACCCGTAAAACCATTGAAACCAGCCTGAAAAAATTAAATACTGATTACCTTGATGTGGTATTAGTACACTCCGGTGGTGATGATCAGCGAATCATAGAGCAGGAAGATGTCATTGAAACCCTGCAAAAGCTAAAACAAGAGGGGCTGATTCGTGCTCTTGGATTATCAACAAAAACCACTGCAGGCGGACTTTGGACAGTCGAAAATACGGATGTCATTATGGCCACTCGAAATAGCAGTGATCATACCGATGATCCCGTATTGGATCGTGCTCTTGAGCTCAATAAAGGTGTCGTCATAAAAAAAGGCTTACAAAGCGGTCATGCTGACAGCAAAGCCGGCGGTGCTGGTATCGAAGAAGCCTTAAATTATGTTTTTTCCCATCGGGCAGTAAGCTGTTTAATTGCCGGCACAATCAATCCCGAACACCTCAGTCAGAATGCTAAAATTGTAGAGCAACTTATCCTGCCAGTGGGTTCAGAGTAAATGATTCTTTCTGAAAAACAATTTACTCTGAACCCATTGATGCCATTGATGCAGCGATTTTTTTATACTTTGTTATATTATTGTTTAACACCGCTGTTTTTTTTGCGCCTGCTTTATAAGCATCAAAAAAGTAATGCTTATAAAGAGCAGCGGCAATCAATGCGGCTGGCTGAACGCCTGGGTATTTTTACGAAACCAGAATTTGCCAATGAGCAAGCGCCTGTCTGGTTCCATACGGTCTCAGTAGGTGAGTTTATTGCAGCGTTACCGCTGATCAGACAAGTCATGAAAGATTATCCCCAATTTCCTCTCGTGATCACCTGTACCACTACCACTGGCTCAGCACAGATAATCAAAACATTTTCTACAGAAATGAAGCAGGGAAAGATTGCTCATGTTTATCTGCCCTATGATCTGCCTGGATCCATGAGACGTTTTTTAAAAAACATGCGCCCTCGCCTGGGTATCATTATGGAGACAGAAATCTGGCCTAACCTGCTCTATGCGGCACAACAAATGGTTATACCTGTATGGTTGTTAAATGCACGTATGTCAGCACGTTCAGCTAAAGGCTATAAGCGTATAAAAGGCTTAACACGAACAGCATTGCAGCAATTTACCGGTATTGCCGCACAGGATGTGCTTGATGCTGAACGTTTAAAAAAGCTAGGGGCAAAAGAAGATTCGCTGTTGATTACGGGCAGTATTAAATTCGACATTCAAATTAACTCAGAAGATATTGAAGCAGGAAAAACTCTGCGGCAACAACTGCACTGGCAGGACAAACAAGTACTTATCGCAGCTAGTACGCATAAGGGTGAAGATGAAATTCTACTCAGGGTGTATCAACAACTAAAACAAAATCACCCGCAGCTGGTTATGATTGTAGTACCAAGACATCCGGAACGTTTTCAATCAGTGTATCAGCTGCTGAATATGGACAATAATCGTGTTATAAAACGTTCAGCAATGGCTGATATGCCGGGCAATGATGATAAGCCTGCTGATATACTTCTGGGTGATAGTATGGGTGAAATGATGTGTTATTTTGCCTGTGCAGATCTGGTATTTATGGGAGGTACTCTTGTGCCAACAGGAGGTCACAATATTCTTGAGCCTGTCGCTATGGGATTACCCATTGTTTATGGTCCGCACATGTTTAATTTTAATGCCATTAGTGAATTATTCTTACACTATCATGCTGTATTACAGGCAGCAGATAAAGAGTCATTAGAGCAAGCTATAAATACCTTATTGTCAGACAAGATAAAAGCAGAGAAAATGGCAGCTCAAGCGAAACAACTCATAGAACAAAATTCAGGGGCAATGGATAAGATGAGTGTGCTGTTAAAGCCTTATTTGAAATAAGCTGCTAATAAAATGAAAACAAAATGGATAAGCCATCGAGGGCTTTCACACCAGCATGATGAAAACACCTTTACCTCTTTCAGGTTAGCTTGTGAAGCTGGTTTTTCATGGTTAGAAGCTGATCTTCATAGTACAAACGATAATCACATTGTACTATGCCATGACTCTGAACTGAGTCATGTGGCTTCCCAATGGGCAAAAAATATCAATGAAATGAGTCGTGCAGAATTAGAAATAGTTCAACTTAATAAGGGAGAAAAATTATTATTTCTGGATGAATTTATGCTGGAGTTTAGCCAACAAAAGTGGGTTTTTGATATAAAACCTGCTACGGCTAAGCAAACAATCAACATTCTCAAAACTATTTTTCTGAATAATAAAGACTTATTAAATAAAATAATTTTTATCTTTTGGCGTGATGAACATCAGACATTCTTTTTAAATGATTTTCCTGAAGCTATTTGTTTCCCAAGAGAAAAAGAGTGTTATCGAGCAGGTATTGCGACTCTTTTTGGTCTTGCCATTTTAGGTAAAATTAAAAAAAATAAAATATATTCAGTGACCCCTAAATTGTTTGGATTACCGTTTCTTAATAAGAGAATTGTGCAGACATTTCATAAAAATGGTGCCCAGGTTTTAGGCTATTTACCTGAAACGAAGTGTGAAATTCAGCAATGTCTTGATGCTGGCGTTGATTATATTTTAAGTAACCATCAGCCGATTAGTGATGTTTTGAGAATTGACTCTAAATTAATCAGTTGAACCTGCTCAGCCTGTTGTTATAAAAATAAGTAGTCAACCCTGAAAAACATGTTATCTGTTTGAAATATAAGGAATTAATCCTGCTTTTGAGTGGCCAGATCAACCAGAAATGTTATAATAAGTGCAGATTTTCTGGTCGATTTGGTTAAAAAAATGTACTCAACAGCAGGTAAAGATCAACAACT
>JAHXIM010000146.1 GCA_025655635.1 gamma proteobacterium symbiont of Lucinoma myriamae
TTAATCAATACCTGCCCTAGAAGAATAATTGACTGATACAGAGCTCTTTCACTGGCAACGTTACTATCTTCAGACAGATTCTGTTTTTCCAGCATCTGATGAAGCTCTTCCATGCTGTCAAAATGAAAGGCTGTGACCCAGACATTGGGCTTATTGTAGCCACGGCGTACATATCCGGCTCTTTCAAGTTCTAAAATGGCTGTTTTTACTTTAGTATCAAAATCACTTTGCTCATCATCTGTTTTCATTCCGGCACTTTCGGCCAGTTCATTAACTGATACAACAATACATCTTTCTTCACCAGACTTGTGCCCTTTATAGCGTTTGATGGCTTGAAATATTTTCCGGATCTCTGGCTGAGTCACTTTCTGGTGTATTAAAGAGAAAAATATTTTGTCGAAATCCTCATCATTAAACAGAATATGGCAGTGTGACTCCTCTCCATCACGTCCTGCTCGACCTGATTCCTGCATATAATCTTCAAGACTGGATGAGACTTCATAGTGGATAATGTGGCGAATATCGGGCTTACCCATACCAAAAGCCGTTGTAGCGACAATTCCATCAGCTTTATTATCGATGAAATCAGTGAGGATATCGCCTTTATCTGAACTGCTCATTCCGGCATGAAAGGAATAAAAATGCCGTCCCAAATCGGATGATAGTTGTTCGGCAAGCATTTCACATTGTTTCCGACTGGATGGATTATAAACAAGACAGGGATCTTTAATGCTTCTTATCTGAGCGATAAACTGCTTGGTTTTTTCTTTCTTATTACTATACTGCTTTGCTGAATAAACCAGATTGGTTCGTTTTGGTGAAGCAATGTAATGTTCAAAGGTAATATCCAGTTGTTCTTTAAAATACCTCTCAATTTCACCAATGGTGTTTTTATTGGCAGTGGCAGTAAAACAGGAGATAGGTATACGTTGCTGATTGTATTTTTTATCCTGTACCTTTTGGATAAACTGAGCAATGTAAAAATAGTCATGACGAAAATCATTGCCCCATGTTGATAAACAGTGTGCTTCATCAATGACAATACGCTCAATATAGCGGTAGGCTAATAATTTCTCGATATTTCGGGAGCGCAGAGATTCTGGTGCCAGGTAGAGTATATCAACACTGCCATTGATTACTTGTTTGATGATTGTCCGTCTTTCGGGCATGGTTAAATAACCACTGAGAGCTTCTGCCGAAGCAACACCTGCTAATTTTTTATTGAAATTGAATATATGATCTTTCATCAAAGCTTGAAGAGGGGAGATCACAATGGTCAGTGCTCTGGTTCTTTTGGCTTTTATGATGGCTGGAAGTCAGAACGTGAAGGTCTTTCCTCCTCCCGTTGGCAGAACGATGAGAATATCTTCTCGCTCAAGTGTGGCACGGACAATATCTCTCTGAGAGATTTCTTCTGTAGCGGCAAACAGATCTGTTCCAGATTTAAACTTTGGGAAACTTCTGAAGCTGTCAAAGCCAAAATATGTCAGAGAAGATTGTTCCAAATCTGATATTTCATTATCCTTATTAAAAGTAATACTATTAAGTTGTTCCTGAATTTTTGGGTAATCAAAAAATAATTTTGGTGGAAATGAACGTATCTCTTCAATGCTCCCATGTAATACACTGATCATATAAGCGAGTTCAATAGGGTGATCAGATATTAATTGTGACAAATTTTCTGGGGACTGTATCTTACTTCCAAGCTCTTTTTTTATGACCTCAATTAATTCTGATTTATCAGCAATGATTGTTAATGAGGGATCAATCAGGTTAAAAAATGGCTGGAATGAGGAAGTGGGTGCTAAGAGAGAAAAATATAGTGACTGGAGCGATTCAGGTAGTTGCTGGAATCGTTCAATTATCTTATCTAGTAATTCCCTGGTAATAAGTGCATCTTGTAGCGGGTCGCTCACACCATTTGGATCATTATCTTTATAAGATTTTGGAAGTTTATGAAGCGTGTTTTCTGAAAAAAAGAGTAGTGACAGTTCAAGTGTATCAATAATACCCATATCATGAATTAATGGGTTTAGGGCTGTTTCAGTCAGATATTGATAATCAAACTTTCTCAGATTGTGACCGCACAAGAATACAGGTAGGTATGATTGGAGCTGTTCAAACAACTTTCCTGGTGAATTATGTTTCTGCTGAAAATCATCAATAACAACACCAATTTCTCTGATCCGTTTATTATCTTTATCAGAGTTGAATGGCTCCAGATCCAAATACAGGATGTGATTGGTGTTTATTGTACTCATTTAGTTATTGTTATCGAGTTATAATAAATTGAATGTTGTAATGTATTGAAAAATAATCACTTGTTATTAGAGAATATCATAATATGTTCATTTATGCCTAATAACGGGGAGTGACCTCATAGCTGCCCAAAATGGCCAACTTTTGAATTTAACAACTGAACAGGAAACAAGTAATGAATATAACGGTTCAACAAAGACAAATAGCCTCACTTATTAATGACAATGTGGTTCAGATCATTGCAACAGAAAAAACGACTCAGGCAGAAGATGAAGCTATTGTTGGATTAATGCCGGATTATATGGATGGCTTCAGGCTTTTACTGGATACTTTAGAAGATGGAGGAATGGCTCAGCTTTGTAATGAGTACCCTGGCTTTTATCGGTTCAGTCAGATGCTTGAACGTGTTGCTGAGGGATGTCAGGATGGAGCATTTGATGACATTTTATCGAAGTAAATAAATGACCTGAACATGAACACCATTATTGAAACATTAACAGGTATTGTAAACCGAGTGACCTATCATAATCCTGATACTGGCTGGTCTGTCCTACGAGTACAACCCTTTAATGCCCCACAACAACAAGAAACCGTTACCGTTCATCAGACCAAAGTATTTGCAGGAGCCACAATTGAATTTCGTGGTGCCTGGACAATCGATCATAAATATGGCCGTCAATTCAAAGCTACCGAAGCTATTGATAAAAAACCAGCCACAACCGCAGCCATTGAGAAATATCTTGGCTCTGGCCTGATTAAAGGGGTTGGCCCCAAAACAGCAAAGAGAATTGTTAAGCATTTTCAAAATGAGACATTGGATATTTTTGAAAATGACATTAACCGGCTGACTGAGGTGACAGGCATAGCTAAAAAGAAACTGACCATGATAGAGAAAGCCTGGGTAGAACATCGGGCAATCAGGGATGTGATGATATTTCTTCAAGGTCATGGGATCAGCACTTTATTTGCTGTACGGATTTACAAAGAATATGGCGATAAATCAATCCCAATGGTCACAGAAGATCCTTATCGGCTGGCGAATGATTTTTATGGCATTGGTTTCTTCTCTGCGGATAAAGTGGCTTTAAGCATTGGCCTGTCTGAAACCAGTCAGCAACGGATGATAGCTGCAATCAAGCATGTTCTGGCAGCCAGTCGTGAACAGGGTCATTGTTTTCTGACCGAACAACAGATTAATACGGGGATCATTGAGCTGATTGAAATGAATCTGGGTGAACGTTTGCTTGGCTACCTTGAAATAATGAAGCAGGATGATCAGCTCAGAACTCGTCAGCTAACTAAAGAGGGCACAGAATACACCTGTTATTACTCAAAGACTCTTTTCTATGATGAGGCAACAGTAGCCAAGAAATTAAAGGATATGAAAGGGAATGTTTTCAGTGATCCCGAAAGAATCGCAACCTGGATAAGCCGATACTGCCAGAGTAAATCAATTTCACTGAGTGATGAGCAGGCCGATGGTGTAAAAGGTGTTGTGCAGCACCGTTTTTCAATTCTGACTGGTGGTCCAGGTTGTGGAAAAACGACAACTACACTTGTGATTGTTCGGTTGCTCGAAGCAATGAAGAAGAAAGTTTTACTTGCAGCACCGACTGGCCGTGCTACTCAGCGAATGAGTGAAGTTATTGGCCGAGAAGCCAAAACCATACACCGGTTGCTGGAATGGAAGGGTGGCGAATTCCAAAAAAATGAGGAAACACCGCTTGGGGCTGATTTTCTGATTGTTGATGAATGTTCCATGCTGGACATTAGTTTGAGTGCCTCACTGCTAAAAGCTGTCCCTCAAAATTGTCAGGTTCTATTCATTGGCGATCCGGATCAGTTGCCATCCGTTGGTGCAGGTAATGTCATTAAAGATATTATCTCTTCTGGTGTAATCCCTTGTTTTCGTTTAACTCAGGTATTCCGTCAGGCTAAGGAATCTTTGACCATTAAATATGCTCATCAGATCAATAAAGGTCAGACCCCATATATTGATTCACCCTTTAAAAAACCAGATATCTGGGAGAATGGTGCTGATTGTCTGTTTATTGATTCAGATGAAGTTACCAAAGAGCAAATCAGCTTTATTACTCGTGTGAAACGCTACTTTGACTGGAAAACATCTGAATTGGAAACAATTGCATCTGGTGAGGAGTCGCCCTTTGAGTTTCGGACACAGGAAGAAATCAAGTCAGCCTATGAACAGGAATTCGTGGTACCGGACAAATTCAAACACGTTGATCTGGAAAAGTTACATAAAACTGAAGCTCAGGTTGATGCCCTTAAATCAGTGCTGAAGAATATCCACCCCTGGTCATCGTTACATTACGGGCTATCGGCCATTGATATAGTGGTGAAGCTCTATCTGGAATGGATACCTAAATATCATGGTCAGGATACAGAGATTCAGATTTTAACCCCCATGACTCGGGGCAGCCTTGGCACGGCCAACCTGAACAAAGTCATCCAGCAAGTCGCCAATCCATCGATGAATGGAAAGAGTCAGCTGAAAGTAGGGGAAAGAATATTCAGGGAAGGAGACAGGGTGATCCACCGCCGGAATAATTATGATCTGAACGTCTTTAATGGTGATATTGGAAAAATCGTTAATATTGATAATGAGGCTTTGACTGCCATTGTTTCTTTTTATCCTGATAACAGGGAAGTAGACTACAAGAAAGAAGATATTATGGAATTGGATCTGGCGTATGCCATTACGATTCATAAATCTCAGGGGTCAGAATTCAAAGCGGTGATCATTCCAGTGCTTACTCAACATTTTAAGATGCTTTACCGGAATCTGATTTATACAGGTTTAACCAGGGCAAAGGAACTGGCCGTGTTTGTTGGTACTAGGAAGGCATTATCCATGGCAATAAGGCAGCAGGACACCAGTCAGAGGCAAACGGCACTGGAAGAATTGATACAGGATGGTGTCATTCAAAAATAAAGTTATGCAATTATTGTAGGTAAATTGATATGGAGCTAGAATACCAATGTATGGCGATATAAAGGTAAAAAATGACTCTCATTGATAAACTCGTCTGAGAAGAAGGTCAAAAGCGGCGAAAAGCCGAAAAGCTTTAAGTCGCCTCGTGCAAGAGAAAGAACCGCACATCGGTTGCTTTTCGCCTAAAAACAAGCAAGATGCCTGCTATCAGAAAGCTGAATTATTATTTCGTGACAGCAATAAATATCACGAAAATCAAAAGCGCTTGCTAAAGAAAAATAATAAAAAGGAGATTGTTATGGCTGAACTTATTTCAGAACAAATTTAAAATATTTTTCAGGTCATGCTCTTATGACTTGAATTCAGGTGATTTTATTAGTAACATTTTTTAATTTGTAATCCTTAAGGAAATGACAATGAAATATTTTTTTATATTGTAATTATTTATACTTCTTTCACCACTGTAGCTAATGCTTTACAAATAACTGGTCCATTTGTTGAACAAAATAAATTTGAGCAATATGTATTTAAAGGATTAGAAATTGGAGACAGTCCAGAAAAAGTAAAAAAAGTATTTTCAGAACAAGAAGGAAAAATATATGATGCTGGTTCATATATGCATTTTAAAGGAACTGGAGATAATATTAATTCAACAATTATTTATTTTATTAGAAACTTAAAAAAGAAACGTCTACTTAATAATATTG
>JAHXIM010000359.1 GCA_025655635.1 gamma proteobacterium symbiont of Lucinoma myriamae
TATAAGAGTAGACAAACGAAATCGCTGGAATAGACCCAAGTACAATATGGCTTACAAAAGAGTGGGTTGAATCCTTAAGTTAATGGCATTGTTGAGAGCAAGGTAGAACTTATTCACCGCGAAATAGATGGCGATAGTAATGGTCAGATCACTGGTTTAACGTTAAGTACAGGTGAGGTTTTACACAGCCGTCATATTATTTTAGGCATAGGCCATAGAGCACCCTCAATCAGTAATCGATCAGGCTCGTTTTGGTGAGCAGGCCGGTCACCCCATTTTAGGCGTGGCAGACTATAAGCTGGTACATCATTGCAAAAACGGCCGCAGTGTCTATAGTTTTTGTATGTGTCCCGGCGGCACGGTCGTGGCGGCAACATCAGAAGATGGACATGTAGTCACTAATGGTATGTCACAATATTCTCGTCATGAACGCAATGCAAACGCTGCAATTGTGGTGGGTATTGATCCAGAGAAGGATTATCCAGAACATGTATTTGCCGGTATTGATCTGCAGCATAAACTGGAAAAACTGGCTTTTGACTTAGGCGGTAAAAATTACCATGCCCCGGCACAGCTTGTTGGGGATTTCCTGCAAAATAAACCATCAACTGTTTTAGCCAGCGTAACACCATCTTATCAACCCGGTATTAGTCTAGGTGATTTATCAAAAGCCCTGCCGGCCTTTGCCATTGATGCGATTCGTGAAGCGATTCCTGTGTTTGATAAAAAAATAAAAGGCTTTGCCATGGCTGATGCTGTGTTAACCGGTGTAGAGACTCGTACCTCGTCACCTATCTGTATAAAACGCGGTAAGGATTTTCAAAGCATTAATACACGAGGCTTATACCCTGCCGGTGAAGGCGCAGGTTATGCTGGCGGAATTTTATCCTCAGCTATCGATGGCATTAAAGTTGCTGAAGCGCTGGCAATGGAAATATTAAAAGAGTCACCCTGAATTTAGAATTGACTATGATAAATCTTTATACAATGGTTAACTCGAATAGCAATAACGATTAAACGTACTATACTTATTACATATAATGGTAATAGTAAAAACCTTAGGAGGTTTCAATGTTATATTATGTCGCAAAAATGGGTGAATATAATCATGGAATTTTCGGCATCTTTGATGATTTGGATGCGACAAAAAAGCTTGCTGACCTTGCTGCAAGCAAAGACGAAGACGATTATCATGAGTGGAACGTACTAAGGTACTCCCCACCTGATGATAATACTGATTTCACGGCTGATAGCGGTCATGAAATTGTTTATAGAGCCCGATAGCATTAACAATACAAAAATTACTTCCCGTGAATGCATCCGGCAGATTGTCTATGTTAAGTAGAATCTTTTATGGCTAACGTTCAACATTGTCAAGTATCATTGTATTATTTGATTCTACAATTAACTCAATATCTGCTTTAGCATATGAAGCGTATGGTCATTTTATAGCTGCCAATACGCTCATCATCCACTCTGGTCTATATTTTTACGCTAAGGTTTAAGTATATAACCGTCCGTTTATTACTTTTCTTCCTTATGACTATTAACAATAGCCTGGCACATTGTCCCCTCAGGAGCTTTTTCACAAGAAGTTTTAATCATTTCACAAGCTGCCAGTCCCATCGACTCCATCATATCACCCATAGCCTTAGGTGTGTCTGGTGATTGTTTCATTTCATCAAGACCTTTATTTACACTATCCTGACACTCATTATAGATGCTCACCCATTCTGGTTCAGAGCCGCAACCGGTCAAAGATAATACGGCACTGACAGACAAAACCGAAATCCATTTTACATTTCTCATTTACTTATCTCCATTTTGATTGAGTAAAAAAACTATTGAATCTTTTATCATTAAGAAGCTTATTATTCACCTGAAAAACAGCTCTGTCAATTTCATTTTACCTATTGTTTTCAGAGCAGGATAAAACTAAATCATAGCAGCATCATTGAGATATAAAATTGAAAGAGTTTGTAGTAAACTTATATTTAACATTCATCATTATCATTTTTGTGTTTCTAGGCTATAAAGTGATAACAAAGAAAAAGCGTGAAGACAATGTTTTTTATGATGCGGCAAAAAATATCAGACGTGACTAGATTGACTCAGTCAATAGCAAATAGAGAGTTAAACCTGATATCAGTTAACTCTCCATCCCTTAAATATGAAAACATTAATTCATTATATTAATGTTTCATCTCTTTCATACCGTTCATTGCACCTTTACCTTTCATCATGCCTTTCATCATGATTTTACGAACGGGTGCTTCTACTGTTTGACTAGTGCCATTTTTAAATTCTAAAGTAATAGACACTTTTTGATCTATCTTAAGTGCATCATGAAGACCTATCAACATAATGTGCAGCCCGCCAGGTTCTAAAACAGCTTTACCATTGGCTGGAATTTCAATCGAATCAATTTGACGCATTTTCATCATGCCATTTTCGTGAACATGAGAATGTAATTCCACAACATTTGAAACGGGACTGGTGGCATTAACAACGTAACGAGTCTCTGCTGATTTATTTTCCAGTTGTAAAAATGCCGCACTCACAGTTTGACCTGGAGGAACAGCTCTCACATAAGGATCGATGATAGTGACATCATCACCAGCCATAACAAAAGTATGACTCAAGGTAAGTAATACAAATAATATAGGTGTTAATAATTTCATGGTAACCTCTTTTTCTTAAATAATTAATAAATATCGATTTTAAAATTTAGCATTTCGGATTAAATAACTTTTCCTAAATGGTATACACGGAGCATCAGAACCTGTCACTTATTTAGTTTTTAGAATACTTTTTTATAGCCGCTAAAATTTCTGCCGGTGGTGCTGCATGTCTTAACCGTTCAACCAACTTTCCATCGGGATCGACTACATAAGTTTCAGATGAATGATCAACCACATAATTGGTTGCTGAATCATTCTGAACAACCTTTTGATAGGCAACGCCGTAACGATCAGCCAACTCTTTAATAATTTCTGGTGTTGAACTTAATCCTAAAATCGATGGATGAAAATAGTGTGTGTATTCATTTAATCTTTCCATTGTATCCCGCTCTGGATCCACACTGATAAAAAACCCCTGAATCTGACTCAATTCTTTATCATCTAATTGCGAAAAGGCATTTGACATCATAGATAAATTAGTCGGGCAGACATCAGGACACATGGTATAACCAAAATAAAGTAAGGTCACTTTACCACGATAGTCTTTTAGAGAAACAGGACCTGAAAGTGATTGCAGAGTAAATTCGCCACCCTCAGACTTCGCTGCAACCGTCAACGGGCTACTGGTATTGGGCTGCCAAAAAAAGAAAACATAAACACAGGCAATGAACAATAGTAAAATAAAAAGCGGTAAGATTTTTTTCATAGTTTTTATGGATAAAGTTCTTGTTAATTCAGTGCTAGTGTTTTCTGGTTACGAATATAAAGGGAGCGACTATAATTCCTTCACTGGTTTGAAGATACACATCAGCCTGCCATTCCATACTATTGCGAATACAAACCGGGAGCATTCCCTTACCTGAATATAATTCAGGCGTTGAAGCCTTAAGCGTGACATTATTTGGCCCCATATTCATCGTAGTCCCTTTAAAATCAACAGTAACAGCCTCAGCTTTGAGCACTTCAGTATTAATCGTTATGTCGATGTTTTGTACTAGAGGAATAGGTTTAGGCTGGATATCAAGCGTTACTTTTCCACCGCCCGGCAGTTTTAGAGTACAGGCCGTTTTCTGTAAATCACATGATTTATCTGGTTCAATCTGAGCAATAATATTATTTTTTTGGGCCATTTCAACTTTATAATAGCCGGCAAAAAGCAATGCGACGATTAATACGCCAGAAATAAGCAACATGAGTGATGTACGTTTATCCATTAATGAATTCTAATATATTTATATGGGACATCATCTATCTCTATGTAGATGTGTGAAATAACACACTTTCTGAGACGACTTATTGGAGAGTTTTTTACCATGACTTGATTTACCCGGGAGATGACGATTTCTCCCGGTAAAATTCATATTTTGAAATATAACCTTATAAGTTAATAAAACGTTTTGTAGCAATAATTAGTAGCGTCAATAAAACCAGCAATGCTGCCGCAATCAAAGCGTTTGCCTTTAAATTTATAACCCAAAACACAGCCTTCTTTCGCCTGTTGCATCAAAGCATCTGTAATCTGGACTTCACCACCAACACCCGGTGTCGTATTTATTAATATATCAAAAATATCAGGCGTTAATATATAGCGGCCAATAATGGCCAGATTACTGGGTGCATCTTCAGTAGCTGGTTTTTCAACCATTTCATTAATCTGAAAAATATCATCACGAATCATTTCGCCCTTAATCACACCATATTTATGCACCTCATCCATAGGTACTTCTTCAATAGCCACTATACTGCAGCGAAATTGTTTATAGAGTTTAACCATTTGTGCCAGCACGCCATCACCACCTTCAGTAAGACAAAGATCGTCAGCAAGAACAACCGCAAAGGCTTCATCACCAATAAGTGGTTCACCCGTCAAAATAGCATGCCCTAAACCTTTCATTTCTATCTGGCGTGTATAGGAAAAAGTACAGGAATCCATAATAGTTCGGATCCCTTTAAGGTGATCTTCCTTATCACTACCCTTGATTTGATGCTCTAGTTCATAGCTGACATCAAAATGATCTTCCATTGAGCGTTTGCCGCGACCCGTCACAATAGCCATATTAGTCAAACCCGCTTCAATAGCTTCTTCAACACTATACTGAATCAACGGTTTATTAACAACAGGTAACATTTCTTTAGGCATTGATTTTGTTGCGGGTAAAAAACGCGTGCCGTAACCAGCTGCAGGAAAGAGACATTTTCTAATCATAATCATCCTTATATAAGAAAAATTTATTATTTCAAAATAGCATTAAATTATACCAAATAAGAGTAATAATACTGTTATTTTCAGAATTTACTCAAGCAATATGTGAAAAATCTGACAAAATTAGAAGATTAATGAGAATAAATCTCCAAAACCCCAAATAAAGGTGCCAAAAATTAATAAATTAAAACCACACTTGCCCATAATCCAGGTTCCCTCTTCATGATTTCGTGCATGATGAAGAATTTTTTCCTGCTTGTCATTGGCCCAATCGCGAAGAAAATTACCATTTCTATGTGCACCACGATACCGCTGACTCAGTCTGCGGCTATTTTCAATAATTTGACTGGAGGTCAGATAAATACCTAAAATAACAATCAGGCAACCTGAACGAGACAGCCACTGCCAATCCTGATAGAGATAACTAATATAAAGACTACAGAGAATAATAGTAACTGAAAGAAAGTAGATAAAAATTGATATCTGCTTAAGATTTCTTTTCATGTCAGTGACTCACTTTTATCAATAAAATGAAAAAATTTTACTTTAATTTTAGTAGCTATTCAGTGTGAATTTTAAATACCATGTGTTAAGCCTGCAATCATTTTTTTAAATACTAAACAGTTACTAACATTAAACATTAATCCATTTTTTTTATGCGAATTTTCCGGCCTTTCTTTTTTCCTCTATTCGCTTCAATTTTTGCATTGTCTATATATTCAATAATTTGATCTATAACTAATTGAGTCAGAGAATGCGGCAACAGCCAGCCCCAGTTCCCCATTGCTTTTTTTTCTGCCATCAAGGGGTTAAGTTTTGGGTTTTGCTTACTAATTTGCTCGATTAATTTTTTCGTGATACGTTTATCGAGTCCTCTGCCATACAATTCTTTTTCAATATAGGTATAAAATTCGTCTTCCAGTTCTACCAATACCCTGTACTGGTCAAGTCCAACCGGACACTTTTTTTAGAGAATTTTCATAGTTAATTGGTGACTGATCACCATTCGCTGTATGCAGCCTTT
>JAHXIM010000298.1 GCA_025655635.1 gamma proteobacterium symbiont of Lucinoma myriamae
ATAACATTTCTGGTCGATCTGGTCACTCAAAAATAGGGATAATTCCTTACATTTCAAATAGATAATATGTTTTTCAGGGCTGACTAATTAATATTAATCACTCACAAAATAGATAAATTACTTTTGTGGCTGATAGATAATTAAAATCAGGCCAAACAAACAATTGAACATATAGAGAGCCGTGGCAATAAGATGCAGTTGATCAAACTGCTGGGAAACTTCTGAACTGCTCAGCAGGCCGGACTGCTTTAAATCAGCCATCATAGGTTGAATGATAAATTCACCTATGATGACAATCAGCAGCATCAAAGCGAGTAACCAGATACGTTTATTAGAGGTAAATTGCCCGGATAATCTAGCTTCTGAAAGAAGAATAACTAAACCGCAAAACAGTCCGATATAACTGACGGCAGTAAACATCTTGCCCGCTAACATGCCGGCTAACTGCTTGTCTTCAAGCGTACCAAATAAGGTAGGTACGACCAGAAAACCAACCGTCCATAGTGCACCTATCCATATCGTCAGCAGTATTTTTTCACCACTGGTTTGATTTAAGTACTGTTTCATCTTTATATTTAGCGGCTGCTTATTAATAGATAATAACGATTAAATGTATTTTACAGCAAGAATTTCAAGCTCTTTATCACCACTAGGGGTTTTGACTAAAGCGACATCATCCACTTCTTTACCAGTCAATGCCATGGCCACAGGCGATGATACGGAAATTTTGCCTGCTTTAATATTAGCTTCGTCTTCACCAACTATCTGATAGGTGATTTCTTTATCTTCATTTTCGTCATAGATCACAACTGTCGTACCAAAGATAACACGACCGGTATCTTTCATTGTGGTGACATCAATGATCTGTGCATTGGTTAATTTACCTTCAAGATCTTTAATGCGTGCCTCAATAAAGCCCTGCTCTTCACGAGCTGCATGGTATTCTGCATTTTCTTTTAAATCGCCATGTTCACGCGCTTCTGCAATGGCCTGAATGACTCTGGGACGGCGCACAGATTTGAGCTCTTTTAATTCTATTTCCAGTTTATCGGCACCGGCTTTTGTCAGTGGTACTTTGTTATTCATTTACTTTATATCCTTTACTGAATTCTTTTTTTTGCAAAACGTAAGCTTAAACTGAACGTTGTTTATGTATATCTTGGATGCGATAGACCTCAACATCCCCTTCGTGAATACCGTCGATCATCATAGCTTCACACAATGCATCTGCTGCTGCAACTGTAGTTGCATAAGTCACTTTATGCTGTAATGCCTGACGACGAATCATGGAAGAATCTTCAATAGCTTTTTTGCCTTCCGTAGTATTAACAATCAGGTTAATTTCATCATTTTTTATCATATCAACGATATGAGGACGGCCTTCTTTCACCTTATTCACCATAGTTGTTTCAATTCCATGCTCAGCTAACAACCTGTGGTTACCACTGGTTGCCAGCACATTAAAGCCAAGTGACTGGATTTTTCTTGCCAGCTCAATGACTTTAGGCTTATCAGCTTCACGCACACTGACAAAGGCATTACCGCCTGTCGGCAGTTCAACACCGGCTGATAATTGCGACTTACCAAAGGCCTCACCAAATGTTTTACCCATTCCCATAGCTTCACCCGTTGATTTCATTTCAGGGCCTAAAATCGGATCAACGCCGGGGAATTTGATAAAGGGGAAAACAGACTCTTTAACAAAGTAAAATCCGGGTTTTGATTCTTCCAGCTGATTCTGTTCTTTAAGTGATTTACCCGTCATACACAAGGCTGAAACTTTAGCCAGCTGAACACCTGTTGCTTTAGAAACAAAGGGGACGGTACGTGATGCTCTGGGGTTGACCTCCAGCACATAAATATCATCACCCTTAATGGCAAACTGAGTATTCATCAAACCAACAACGCCCAGTTTTTTAGCCATGCGAGCGGCTTGATCCCGTAGTCTGTCCTGTATTTCGTCAGACAAATTATAGGGTGGAATAGAGCAGGCAGAATCACCAGAATGTACTCCAGCCTGTTCAATATGCTGCATAATACCGCCGATAAGGACATCCTCACCATCACAGATGGCATCAACATCCACTTCAACGGCATCATCCAGAAAGCGATCCAGTAGTACCGGGGCATCATTGGAGACTTTAACGGCAGTACTCATATAGCTGCGTAATTCATCATCGTTATAGACGATTTCCATACCACGCCCACCCAGTACATAGGAAGGTCGAACCACTAAAGGATAGCCTACTTCTGCCGCCAGTGCGGTGGCTGATTCGGCATCGCTGGCAGTACGATTAGGCGGCTGTAATAAATCCAGTTCTTCAATCATTGCCTGAAAACGTTCACGATCTTCTGCCAGATCGATAGAATCAGGTGAGGTACCAATAATATTTGCCCCGGCGACTTCCAGCGCACGAGCCAGTTTCAATGGTGTCTGACCACCATATTGAACAATAACACCCTTAGGCTGTTCCAGATCAATCAGTTCCAGCACATCTTCCAGAGTCAACGGCTCAAAATAAAGACGGTCTGAGGTATCATAATCGGTGGAAACGGTTTCCGGGTTACAGTTCACCATAATGGTTTCATAGCCATCATCACGACAGGCATGAGCAGCATGAACACAGCAGTAGTCAAATTCAATACCCTGGCCAATACGGTTAGGACCACCACCTAAAACCATAATTTTATCTTTACCTGTGGGGGCTGCTTCACACTCTTCTTCATAAGTGGAGTACATATAGGCGGTATCTGAGGCAAATTCTGCCGCACAGGAATCAACCCGTTTATAAACAGGGCGAATATTCAGCTGTTGGCGATATTTTCTGACCGTTGCTTCATCAGTAGTTAATAACACCGACAAACGACTATCAGAGAAACCTTTACGTTTCAGTTCAAACAGTTCATCAGCATCCAGATCCAGAACATTTTTACCACGGAGACTTTCTTCTATCTGAATCAGTTCTTCGATTTGCACCAGAAACCACGGATCAATCCCAGTCAGAGTCTGGATATCTTCCAGGGAGAGCCCTTTACGAAAGGCATCACCGATATACCAGATACGATGGGCACCCGGCACGCGTAAAGCATGACGCAGTGAATCCATTTGCTCTTTTTCAGTATCGCCTTCGAGATCAGCAAACATTTCAGTAAAGCCGTCGGTGTCAATTTCCAGAGAGCGCAAGGCTTTTTGCAGTGATTCCTGAAAAGTACGGCCGATTGACATGGCTTCACCCACAGATTTCATCTGTGTCGTTAAGGTATCATCAGCCTGTGGAAATTTTTCAAAGGTGAATCGAGGAACCTTGGTTACTACGTAATCCAGTGTCGGTTCAAATGATGCGGGTGTTGCACCACCGGTAATTTCATTATCAAGTTCATCCAGGGTGTAACCCACTGCTAGTTTAGCTGCCACCTTGGCAATGGGGAAGCCCGTTGCTTTTGAGGCTAAAGCAGATGAGCGGGAAACACGAGGGTTCATTTCAATAATAATTAAACGGCCATTTTCAGGATTAACCGCAAACTGAACATTTGAACCACCGGTATCCACACCAATCTCGCGTAACACCAGCAAAGAGGCATTACGCATAATTTGATATTCTTTGTCTGTCAGTGTTTGCGCAGGAGCAACGGTAATTGAATCACCGGTGTGAACGCCCATAGCATCAAAGTTTTCAATGGAACAGATGATAATACAATTGTCTTTCTTATCCCTGACCACTTCCATTTCATATTCTTTCCAGCCAATGATAGATTCTTCAATCAATAATTCATTGGTGGGCGACATATCCAGACCACGCTCACAGATCTCAACAAATTCTTCTTTGTTATAGGCAATACCGCCGCCGCTGCCGCCCATGGTAAATGACGGGCGAATAATAATAGGAAAAGCCCTCAGTTTTTGTTGGACATCAGCCGCTTCTTCCATCGTATGTGCAATGAACGCTTTAGGCATGTCCAGACCAATTTTAATCATTGCCTGACGAAACAGATCACGATCTTCTGCTTTGTTAATGGCTTCCTTGTCGGCGCCAATCATTTCAACATTGTACTGCTGCAGAACGCCTCGTTTATCCAGTTCCAGAGCACAGTTCAAGGCTGTTTGCCCGCCCATAGTGGGCAGCAGTGCATCCGGGCGTTCTTTTTCGATAATATTAGACACCACTTTCCAGTGAATGGGTTCAATATAGGTAGCATCTGCTAGTTCTGGATCAGTCATAATGGTGGCTGGATTTGAGTTAACCAGTATGACCCGATAGCCTTCATCTTTAAGCGCTTTACACGCCTGGGCCCCGGAATAATCAAATTCACAGGCCTGACCAATGACAATTGGACCTGCTCCAATAATCAGAATACTTTTTATATCATCGCGTTTTGGCATTCTTTACTCACAAATTTGTGTGTACTCTCATTTAAGAGAGTTTTTATTAATAATTCTATTATTTCTAAAAGCGTTTTTTACTTATGCTGGTCAATCAATTCAATAAAATGATCGAATAACGGCGCTACATCATGAGGCCCCGGACTGGCTTCAGGATGTCCCTGAAAACTAAAAGCCGGTTTATCGGTACGATGTACACCTTGCAGAGAACCATCAAAAAGTGATTTATGAGTCGCTTTAAGATTGTCAGGCAAACTGGCTTCATCAACGGCAAAACCATGATTCTGACTGGTGATCATCACTGTTTTTGTCTCCAGATCACTCACAGGATGATTACCACCATGATGACCAAACTTCATTTTGACTGTTTTAGCACCACTGGCCAGAGAAAGCAGCTGATGCCCCAGGCAGATACCAAAGACCGGTTTGGAACTGTCTAAAATTTCACCAATGACTTCAATGGCGTAATCACAAGGTTCTGGATCACCTGGGCCATTAGATAAAAAGATGCCATCAGGATTCATCGCCAGCACTTCACTGGCTTTGGTTTTAGCTGGTACAACAGTGACTTTACAACCACGATCAACCAGCATTCTGAGGATGTTTTTCTTAACACCATAATCATAGGCAACCACATGATACGGCAGATCAGTTTGTGTTTCAGTCGCATTGGTCTGTAATGACCAGCTGCCTTCTGTCCACTCATAAAGACTGTCGGTAGTAACCACTTTGGCTAAATCCATTCCCTTTAAGCCGGGGAAAGCCTGAGCTGAGGCAATGGCAGCGTCTTTATCAATATCTTCTTTGCTACCCTGAACAGCAACAATCGCACCATTTTGTGCACCTTTATCACGTAAAATACGGGTTAACTTACGTGTGTCAATATCTGCAATGGCAACAATATTATGTTTTATCAGGTAATCAGACAATGACATCTCACCACGCCAGCTTGACATCAGACGCGGCAGGTCACGTATCACCAGACCTCTGGCCATAATTTTGTCGGATTCTTCATCACCTGAATTCGTACCGACATTACCAATATGAGGATAAGTCAAAGTCACAATTTGTTCTTTATAAGAGGGATCAGTCAGTATCTCCTGATAGCCGGTCATCGAGGTATTAAAAACCACCTCGCCAACGGTTTCTCCCATTGCACCGATCGCCTTACCATAAAAAACGGTACCATTTTCAAGTGCTAGAATTGCAGGTGATATTGCCATATTGGCAACACTTTTGTCAGAGCCGGTCAATGAAGTCTCCCATAAAATCCAAATACACAAACGAGCCGTTCAATACACGAACACCCCGATTTAAGTTTAACCGTAGAATTTTACAAAAATCTACAATTTCTGTCCATTTAAATTTAGGGTTTACTTAGTCGATCCTGAAAAAAGATAATCATCATGAATCGATAGATTATCGTACAACATTAATTGTAATTTT
>JAHXIM010000170.1 GCA_025655635.1 gamma proteobacterium symbiont of Lucinoma myriamae
AAAATAAAGCAAATAAATACTCAATTAGAAGAAAAAGTATCGACTAAAAACAAGGAGCTTATAAAACAAGGTCTTTTTTTACAAAGTGTGATGGATGGGGTATCAAATTCGGTGGTGGTGATTGATAAAGACTACAATGTCAAGATGATGAATAAAATGGCAGAATTAATGACTGACTATAGTTTATCTTCAACGGGCTCCAATAAATGTTATAAAATATCTCACCATCTTGATGTACCTTGCAGCTATAGACATCATGCCTGCCCTCATAATGAGGTTTTTACAACGGGGAAAATACATAAAGTGGTTCATGAGCATCATACAAAGAACGGCCAAACTCAATTTATTGAAATCACTGCGACTCCCTTACATAATGAGAATGGTGAAGTTGAGGCAATTGTTGAATTAGGTCATGACATCACCGATCACTTATTAATTCATGAACAATTAGAGCAGCAAAAAAATCGACTTGATCATCAGGCACATCATGATGCACTAACGGGATTGCCCAATCGTGTTTTATTTGTTGACCGTGTTTATCAGGCCATTAAATTAGCTAAAAGAGATAAGACTAAAATTGCCGTATTATTCATTGATCTGGATCGTTTTAAGAAATAAATGATACTTTGGGGCATAGTGTCGGAGACAAAGTTTTAATTGAAATAGCAGAACGTTTAGAAAAAAATATTCGTCAAGTTGATACAGTTGCCCGTCTTGGCGGTGATGAATTTACCATAATTTTAGCTAATATTCGGCATGCCTCAAATGTGATGGAAATTGCACAAAAACTGGTTGAGACATTAGCTGATAAAATCATTTCAGGTGAAAATGAACTTTATGTGACGGCCAGTATTGGTATTAGTTTATATCCTGATGATGGAGGTAATACCGAGCTGCTATTAAGAAATGCTGATTCAGCTATGTATCAGGCCAAAAATGAAGGGCGCAATAATTATCAGTTTTATACTCAGGAAATGACTGAACAGGCTTTTGAACGTGCACTATTAGAAAAAAATCTACGTCGAGCCATAGAAAAAGATGAATTTACCGTCTTTTATCAACCGCAGTATAATGGTCACAATAATGAAATTATTGGTATGGAAGCCCTATTAAGATGGCAGCACCCTGAAATGGGTTTAGTATCTCCTGCTAAATTTATACCCCTTGCTGAAGAATCCGGAATGATTGTTGCCATTGTCTGGCAAGTGATTATTAAGGTCATTAAACAACTCTGTGAATGGACGGCTAAAGACTATTGTCAGGGGCATTTATCCATTAACCTGTCAGTCAAACAAATTCAACAGACTGATTTTATTGATAAAATCTTGGCTAGTTTAAATGACTATCAATACAACCCAGAGAATATTCAGTTTGAAGTGACTGAAAGCTATATTATGACTGATCCGGAGCGGGCGATCAGCACCCTGCAGCAACTCAAAGATCTAAACTTCACTATTTCAATTGATGATTTTGGCACGGGTTATTCGTCACTATCTTATTTAAAGCGTCTTCCTGTTGATGAATTAAAAATAGATCAGTCCTTTGTGCGTGATGTACCGGGCGATGAAGAAGATGAAGCCATCGTTCGTTCAGTTATTTCTTTAGCAAAAAGTTTAAACTTACAGGTTATTTGCTGAGGGTGTAGAAACTAAAGAACAACAGAACTTTTTACTGGCTGAACACTGCGAAAATCTGCAGGGCCATCTCTTTCAAAGGCCCGCCAGTGCAGAACAAATCAGTAAACTTCTGGAAAAAAGAAAACAAGATTGCTCTGATTAAGATGAAAAAAAATGAGTAATCGTATAGAATGCCGACTCAATCCAATATAAAAAGTAAAAAATATGAGTAGAAAAGCCCTGCAACGCAAAACTAAAATTGTTGCCACCATTGGTCCTGCAAGTGACTCTCCTGAAATCCTAAGACAAATGATTGAAGCCGGAATGAATGTTGCGCGTTTAAATATGTCATTTGGTGTAGATGAAATACAGCAGCAGCGTCTGGATCGTATTCGTCAGGTGGCCAGTGACATGGGCTGTGCCGTTGCGATTATGGCTGATACCAAGGGAATTGAAATTCGCACAGGTAAATTGCTCAATAATAAGGCTGAGTTAAATGCAGACGATGAATTTATTCTGTATTCTTATAGCAGAGAAGGTGATCATCAAGGTGTTTCAGTAAATTATGCTAATTTACATAATGAGGTAAGCAAAGGCACACCTATTCTGCTTAATGATGGAGCCATAGAATTAGAAGTTGAAGATATTGTGCAAAAGCATGGCGGCGAAGTGCATTGCAGGGTAATTCATGGCGGTTTACTCAGAGAAAATAAAAGTGTTAACTTACCGGATACGCAATTAGAAATGAGTGCTGTCAGCCCGGAAAATCAGGAAGAGATCTATCGTGAACTCAGTTTTGCAGCAGAAAATAATGTGGAATATATTGCCGCCTCTTTCGTTCAGAATGCTGAAGATGTGATTAAAATACGTGCAATTTTGGCTGATAAGGGTGTTGATATCCCTATTATTGCTAAAATTGAAAATAGAGCGGGCATTGAAAATCTAACGTCTATTGTTGCTGTTGCCGATGGTACAATGGTAGCACGAGGTGATCTGGGGGTT
This sequence comes from gamma proteobacterium symbiont of Lucinoma myriamae, assembly GCA_025655635.1. Lineage (GTDB taxonomy): Bacteria > Pseudomonadota > Gammaproteobacteria > GRL18 > GRL18 > GRL18. The sequence goes on from JAHXIM010000170.1 coordinate 2,619, forward strand.
GAATTACCTCTGGCGGATGTACCTGGAATGCAAAAGCGTATTATTCAATCCACTGTAACCAGCGGCAAACCCGTTATTACTGCGACTGAAATGCTGGCGTCTATGGAGTCCAATCCCAAACCAACACGTGCTGAGGCCAGTGATGTGGTTAATGCCATATTAGACGGCAGTTCTGCCATTATGCTTTCTGGTGAAACAGCAATGGGTAAATACCCGGTAGAATCAGTTAAAATGATGGCCTCTCTGGCAATACATGCAGAAGCTTCTTTAAAAGAATTTGGCTATTTACAAAAAATTAAGCCTCATAACAGCAATGTTGTAACAGAAGCAGTGAGTCAGGCTGCCATTACCATGGCTAATCATTTAAAAGCATCAGCAATAATTAGTTTAACAGAATCAGGTTTTACCTCAAGACAGATTTCAAAATACCGTCCGGAGTCATTAATTCTTGCCATCACGGGTACAGAGTCTGTGGTATTACGTTCATCAATGAACTGGGGAGTTTACTCTATTCTTTATAAAGAGGGTGCTACCAATACTGAAAAACTCGACTATGGCTTAGAAGAAGGTAAGCTGCGCGGGTATCTTAAGTCACAGGATATTGTTGTAGTGACTACTGGTCCAGGGCAGAAAGCCGGTGGTACCAATATGGTAAGGGTGATTACGGTTCCTTAATATTGGTAGTTCGCACTAATGAAAAGATCCTGGTGTGTCTTTGAGTATTGATGATTTTGCATCAGGATATTTCATTTGAATTCCTAATAATGCCTCATGCTATGACCAGGAATAAAAGCGGCATTCTGGGAAACGGCTGCAGCCGATATAGTTTTGACCAATTTTTTTACCCCGTATAGCCTGACGAATTTCCAGCGGATGTCCGCAATCAGGGCAGGGATCACCTGCTTTGTATTGCGTTAGTTCTTGCTGCCTGCTGGTTTTAGCTGCGGGTTGTTTTATCCGGCTGATAATGGCTTTGAGTAAACTGATTTGCTGCTGCAGGAAACCACTAATATCCTGCCCTTTATTATTGGCAATATCATCAAGCTGTTGTTCCCACTGAGCTGTTAATAAGGGATCTTTTATAGTCTCAGGGACTGCATCACATAATGCAAATCCCAGTGTGCTTGCCTTAATAAACTTTTTATCTTTCATGATATATTTGCGCTGAAATAATGTTTGAATAATATTGGCGCGTGTTGCCTGAGTTCCAAGTCCGGCAGTCTCTCTTAAAATTTTCTTCATGACCTTATCGATGACTTGAGAGCCAATAGTTTCCATGGCTTTGATCAGAGTGCCTTCGGTAAAATGTTTAGGCGGTTGGGTCAGTTTGTTTTTAAGATCAAGGCGATCACATAATAATTGTTCACCTTTTTCCACAGCAGGTAATTCCTTTTCATTAGCTGCTGACTTCTTATTGCTGGAAAGTCCAGTCCCAATGGCTTGTTTCCAACCCTGCATGCGAGGGATTCGGCCGCTGGCCTTAAATTGGTCAGACTGAATGGTAATTAAAATAATGCTTTGATCATATTCATAATCAGGAAAAAACTGAGCAATATAACGTCGCCGTATGAGATCATAAACATTGCGCTCTTTATTATTCAGTTTATTAATGCCGCCCGTTACAGCTGCCTGAGTAGGGATGATTGCATGGTGAGCAGTAATTTTTTTATCATTCCACACTCTGGAGCGTTGCTGTTGATTGGCCTGGCTCAGTAAATGACAAATTGTTGGATCATTTTTACACAAAGACTGAAAAACCTGACTAACATCATTAAACTGGCTTAGCGGTAAGTACTCACAATCACTTCTTGGGTAAGTGGTTAATTTATGAGTTTCATAAAGTGCCTGTGCTATATTTAATACTTCCTGAGCACCATAAGTCCAGCGTCGTGAAGCTTCTTGTTGTAGACCAGATAGATTATAAAGCAGGGGTGGAGGTAGTTTTTTTCTTTGTGTGCTGGCGGTGCTGACAATGCCGTATTGATTTTGACATCGCTCAATTACACCTTGTGCCAGTTGTTTATCAAGGCAGTGCTTTGCTGCTTCATCCTGATTTTTTTTAGCTGCTGGAAATAGCCACTTTGTTTCCAGCAATTGTATATTGTCAGTGGGCTTTTCCTGATGGTTTTGACCTTTTGTTTGGCTCTTTGTTTGACTTTCCACCTTACTCTTTGTTTGAAAGAGGGCCTCTATTTCATAATAAGGCACAGCGTTAAAATTACTGATCTCACGATCTCGATTAACAATCAGTGCCAAAGTGGGTGTTTGTACCCGCCCGACAGAGCGTACTTGTCGATCACTGCCGAGTATCGTGTAAGCACGGGTTAAATTCATACCAATGAGCCAGTCAGCTCTCCCGCGAGCCAGACCAGAGTGATATAGAGGTAAGGTTTCCTGAGAGTTGCGTATTGAATTAAGAGCGCGTTGGATACTGATGGGATCCAGTGCTGATAACCACAGACGACGAGTTGCACCACGAAATTTAAGATGCTCCAATACTTCACGGGCAATGGTTTCACCCTCTCTATCTGCATCGGTTGCAATCACGACACTATGAGCCTGCTTTAACAATTTTTTTATTACAGTTAATTGTTTGCGTGTTGATTTTTTTGCTGTGAGCTTCCATTGCTGCGGTAAAATGGGTAAATCCTGCAAAGACCAGCGTTTATATCGGTCGTCATAAGCATCGGGAGGAACCATCTCCAATAAATGACCAATACACCAACTGACTAAGATGCCATTACCTTGAAGATAACCATCATTGCGCTGACTAATTCCCAGTGCTTTAGCAATATCACGTCCTTGTGATGGTTTTTCACAGAGATAGAGTTCAAATGGTTTGTTTTTATTGACTGCCAAAAGGGAGTAGACCTGTCTTGTTGTAAATGGTTGTAATAAATGCTGGTTGGAAAAGCCCATAATAACGGATAAACTTGTCTGTAAACAACTAAAGAAGCAAAACGATGAGTCATTATTTAACACGAATTTTTGAATTATTGTTTTTACCTCCTGGACTTTTCATCATATTATTATTGATGAGTATTATTTTTATTAAAAACATGAAATTGTTAAAAGTCCTTTTATTGCTGCAGGTTTTATTGATTTATAGTTTAACCTAAAAAACGCAGTAGCCCATGCAACGACATAATATCCAGCACCAAACTTCTCATAATTGAACTGTTTTTCTCTAGGCTGGAG
>JAHXIM010000024.1 GCA_025655635.1 gamma proteobacterium symbiont of Lucinoma myriamae
AATTTGATCAGGAACAATAAAATTACAATTAATGTTGTACGATAATCTATCGATTCATGATGATTATCTTTTTTCAGGATCGACTACTTAAAACAGGTATAGTTTAATGTGAATTATAAACTGGGTTTAATAATTTATTTTAGGATGCTGAAAAATTACTCTCATAATATAGATGTGTGGATTTAAATCATCATGGAAACAGAAAAAAAATCTATTGAAAAAAATGAGCCCGTGAAAAAAGGAACATATAAAGTTGTTTTTAAAGGGCGGCTACTGCCTGATTTTGATAGAAATCAAGTCATCACTAATATTGCTCAACTGACCAAGCTCCCTGCAGAAAAAATAGAGAATAAATTTTTTAATGGAAAAGTTGTCATTATACGCAGAGCACACGATAACAGTCATGCTCTAAAGTTACAGCAGTTATTTACTAAAGCAGGCCTGGAAGTATTTATACTTCAGGATGTTGAGCAAGAGGAAATTGAGCAGGATGATGAGTCTATTATGCACAATGAAATGTCTTTTCAGCAGATTATTATGGCTATAAAAAAACGATTTGAGGCATCATAGTGGTAAAAAAAATCGGTTTTATTTTTGCATCCTGTGTGGTTATTAAAGGAGTTGTTGTTTGGAGTTAATATCTTATCTGATTGTTATTGGTGTCTTTCTGGGCTATTTTGTTATAGGCTCAAAATTTGAAGAGAGAAAATTAATTGCCTATCATGGCGAAGTTTATAAAAAATATCAGCAGAAAGTAGCAGGTGTTATACCTTTGCCGTGGAAAATACTCAGTGCAGAGAAGGCACAAGAACTGCTGCACCAATATAATAAAGATAAATAATGGCACGACTCTTTTAACAGAGCAGTACCATTTACTTTTATTTCAAAAAGCTTTCTAAATCATCAGCACCACCAATTAATTTACCATCCATAAATATTTGAGGTGTGGTATGCGCACCGCTTAATGCCGTTAAAGAACGATTGGTAACTGACTGACTTAACTCTACTTCTTCATACGGTAAATCATTAGCTGTTAACAGCTCCTTAGCACGAGTGCAGTGGGGGCAACCTTTACGGGTGATAATAGTGACTGTTGGCAATGCCTTAGCTTCAGGATTAATATATTTTAATACCGTGTCTGCATCAGAAACACCAAACGGGTCGCCGTCAACTTCTGGTTCAATAAACATTTTTTCTATCACACCATTATCAACAATCATTGCATAACGCCAGGAGCGATCACCAAAACCTAAATTTTGTTTATCAACCAGCATTCCCATGCCTTTGGAAAATTCACCATTGCCATCGGGGAGCATGGTGATTTTTTCAGCACTTTGATCATCCTGCCAGGCGTTCATGACAAAAGTATCATTAACAGACAGACAATAAATATCATCGATGCCGTTGCTTTTAAAAACAGGATACAATTCGTTGTATCTGGGCAGGTGACTGGAAGAACAGGTCGGTGTGAATGCGCCGGGCAGAGCAAAGACGACAACCCTTTTATTAGCAAATAATTCGCTGCTGGTGATATCGAGCCATTCACTATCCTGGCGAGTTTTAAAAGTAACTGCTGGTATATTTTGACCTTCACGATTTTCTAACATTTTTTTCTCCAAAAATTAATTTAATTTTGTTTGTTGTTGGAAAAGAGTTTATGAGTTTTCTCTATGTTAGTAAAATAGATTAATTCGCATGTTATAATAGAAAAAAACGATTGTGGTTGTGTGGCCGTTAAATTAATTCATTAAATAAGAGAATAAGGATAGAATTATGCGCCTTCCAAGCTTAAAGCATCTCCATTATCTGGTGAATGTGCATAAATACCAACATTTCGGTGAAGCGGCCCAAGCCTGTTTTGTCAGTCAATCGACGCTCAGCAGCGGTATTGCCGCATTAGAAAATGTACTGGGGGTTCGTTTAATTGAAAGAGATAATAAAAAAATCCTCTTTACGCCGCTGGCAGAAGAAGTGGTGCAGCAGGCACAGCATATTTTATTAAGTGTTGAACAATTAACCGAACAGGTGCAGCATTTTGCCCGGCCCTTTGGCGGCACTCTAAAGTTAGGTGTGATACCAACGATTGCACCCTTTTTAATACCACAAATATTAATGATGATTAAGCAGGAATTTCCTGATCTTAAGGTCTTTGTGCGAGAAGAGCAAAGTGATGTTGTCTTACAACAGCTTAATGACGGGGAATTGGATTTAGTGCTGCTGGCACTGCCTTATCCATCCAACGGTGTTGTAATGAAGAGTTTTTATAAGGATCGCTTTTATTTTGCTCAACATAAGGATTCACAATTAAATCAGCAGATATTAGATGCAGATTACTCTAATCTGGATGATCATAGTCTTTTATTGCTTGAAGATGGTCACTGCCTAAGAGAGCATGCGCTGTCAGCCTTTCATCTTGAGCGCTCAGAAAAAATTAATTCCTTTGCTGCGACCAGTTTACATACGCTGGTGCAGATGGTAAATAATGATCTGGGTGTGACATTTTTACCTGAAATGGCCATTGCCTCAGGCATCTTGAATAATACCGATATTAAGATCAGTCAACTGACAGATAAAACCCAAAATTATCGCGAAATTGGCTTTGCATGGCGTATACAATCCAATAGAACAGAAGAGTTTGAACAGTTGTTTAATTTAGTTAAACAACTGATTGTTCACTTTTTGCCTGATAAAGGGCTTACTGGAAAAAAAAATAATTATTCAGCATATATTTCTAAGTGACCATAGGTTTAGTACTGGTCGTTAGCAAACACATGCGGAATAGTGACATAAAGAATTTGTATGAACAATAATGAAATATCTCCACCAGGATCATCAGTTGATGCTTTTTTATTAACACGCCAATGGCGTGATACCGCAAAAGGTATTATCCTGGATTTTTGGTTCAGTAGTGCTTCAGGTCCTGTTCATGTGCTGATTGAAAATCAACAGGCTATCTTCTTTATTCGTCAGGAAGATACTCTGCAGGTTGACAGGGCATTATCAGCCATTGCTGATTATCAGATTAAACCGCTAAGATTATTGGACTTTGAGTATAAGTCCGTATCGGGTGTTTATTTTAATTCACAACAGGCGCTTTATCAGTCCAGAGAACGACTACAGCAACTGGCGATACGGCACTATGAAGCTGATATAAGACCAGTAGAGCGTTATCTAACGGAACGTTATCTGACCGGGCCTGTCACCATCAGGATAAATGCTGATAACAAATCCGCTAAGACTCAAATAAAGCGTTTTTTAGTTAATCCTCATATTAAGCCGCAGGCACAGTCAGAAAAATATCAGCCAGTGCTGAAAGTAATGTCTCTGGATATTGAAACAGCCTATGACAGTCGTGAGCTATATTCAATTTCTTTACTTTGTGAAAAGTGGCATGTGACCCTGATGAAGGGAGAAAACATTCAGGGTGAGAAAAATATAGAGTTTTTTTCTAATGAGAGGGATTTGCTGCTGCGCTTTATTGATATTGTTTTACAGCAGGACCCGGATATTATCATCGGCTGGAATGTCATTAATTTTGATTTTCGTTTTTTACAAAAAAAAGCAGACCAGTTAAAAATGTCACTTGCTATTGGTCGTGGTGAAAGTTTGCCTGTCTGGAGAAAGGCCCAGACAGAACAAAACCATTTCTTTTTATTAATACCAGGTAGAGTTATTCTCGATGGCATTGATACTTTAAAAAGTGCCACCTGGAATTTTTCCAGTTTCTCGTTAGAAAATGTCGGTAATGAACTTTTAGGTCGAGGAAAGCTGCTAAAGTCAAAAAAAACCAACGATAAATCTAAAAAAAATCATGACCCATTGAAAAATGCGAAAGAAATCAAGCGGCTTTTTCATGAAGATCAATTGGCTTTGGCTGCTTATAATCTCGAAGACTGTCAGCTTGTCTGGGATATCTTTCAACATACTGAATTAATTTCTTTCGCCATAGAGCGAGCCCGGCTAACAGGTTTGGAGATGGATAGAACCGGTGGTTCAGTAGCAGCCTTTGATAATCTATATTTACCGCGCTTACATCGTAAAGGTTTTGTTGCTCCAAATCTTGGCGATCGAGAAGAAACATTATCTGCACCTGGCGGTTATGTTATGAATTCAAAACCTGGTCTGCACAATAGTGTTTTGGTATTGGATTATAAAAGCTTATATCCCAGTATTATTTGTACCTTCAGGGTTGATCCCTATGCCCGAATTAAAGCAAAGAAACTTAAGGAAACAGAGTGTATTCCCGGTTTTAATGGGGTAAAGTTTTCCCGTAATGACTTTATTTTACCTGATATTATTCAGTCACTCTGGCAGGCCAGAGATAAAGCTAAACAGGTAAAAAATAAAGCCTTATCACAGGCAATTAAAATTATTATGAACTCATTCTATGGTGTCCTGGGAACACCAGGCTGTCGAGTACATGATGCCCGTTTAACCAGTTCAATTACATTAAGAGGGCATGAATTAATGAAACAGACAGCCAGTTTAATTAAAGCTGAAGGTTATAATGTGATTTATGGTGATACAGATTCTGTTTTTGTTTCCTTAGGTGCATCAATAGAAGAATCAAAAGCAGATAAAACAGGTCATTATTTAATTAAAAAGATTAATGATCATTGGAAAAAGTTTTTACAGGATGAATATCAAATTGAGTCTTTTTTAGAAATGGAATATGAAACACACTATCGACGTTTTTTTATGCCGACGGTAAGAGGCTCTGATAAAGGCAGTAAAAAACGTTATGCAGGATTAATTAAGGAAAAAGGTTCTACTCATATTGTATTTAAAGGATTGGAAACAGTCAGGACAGACTGGACTGCGTTAGCTAGAAAAGTGCAGCAGGAAATATATCATCGTTTTTTTCATGACCTGCCTTATGATGACTACTTAAAGTCTATAGTGCTGGATTTAAAGCAGGGGAAATTTGACGAACAGTTAATTTATCGCAAACGTTTGAGACAAAAATTATCAGAATATAAAAAAAACCGTCCGCCTCATGCTCAGGCTGCGGCAAAAGCTGAAGTCTATGCTAGAAAAAATGGACTGTCACCGCGCTATGAAAACGGCGGCTGGATAGAATATGTGATGACCACAATGGGACCTGAACCACTAGAATATAACGTACAGGCATTGGATTATGAACATTATATTGAAAAACAAATTGCTCCCGTTGTGGATGCACTTTTAATGGTAGCAGGTACATCGTTAGAAAAAATAATACAGTCGCAATATGAATTGTTTTAAATAAACTTTCCCGGTAACTACTCAGTGTGTATTGCTAAATAATGCATTTTCTAAATTAGAGAATGGCCATTGTCAAATGATTTATTAGTTTATTAAATTATTATATTTAAAAATCAACAACAAAAATTGTATTTCAATGTCAATTATGACATGGATTTACGTTAACTATGTCAAAACAAGTCTCTGTTTTAGTTGCATATTCCGGACCAACGTGAACACCTATTCTGGTCTAATCTGAACACTCATTCCCGGCGTTTTTCAAGGTAGTTGTCGTTTTTAGTATTTTTATGCTGCTTTAATTTGTTTCTCAGGGTTCAGTGAAACCGAGCTGACATATTCCCAGTTCCGAGTTTCTCCAGACCATCGAGATGAGTTTTCCATTTTTTTCATTTCATATAGTTTTTTTCGTTGAAGTAATATTTGAACATCCTGATCTGTGTGTCGTTGATCCTATAAAAATCAGTTGAAAATGGTCTATAATCATAACCCATTGAAATTATAGTGAAATATCATGATATTACCACCAAAAATCAT
>JAHXIM010000031.1 GCA_025655635.1 gamma proteobacterium symbiont of Lucinoma myriamae
ATGGTTGGATACAATTTACATAGCGGTGATCCTCCTACAGGGGACTTACACCCCATTAGTTTATGCCCATGACGGGCGTACACAAAAGGGAAATCCAGTATCAATAAAATGGATTGACCGGAGTAGAATTCCTGAACTTGTTCCAGGGCATGCATTTTGTCTAAGAAATGACCAGACGGCTTACTTTCAAAGGCCGAAGAATCTGCATCAAGAATAATGTTAAGTGATTTTAAGCTTTCACGATGATCAAATTTCGCCCCTTCCCAGCTTAACAATCGTGTTCTAAAAATACGTAATGCCGTATCGAGTACCAGAACAAATAGCATACCAATAATAAGAAATAAGAAGGTGTCAATTGCCTGATTGGGGATGATGCGATCATAAACCTGTAAGATAACGATAGGCATGGCCAGGGCGAGAATATTAATAGCTAAGGATGAAAAAAGTACACTGGGAATACGCCATATTTTGGGTGGAGTAAATATTTTAGAGGAAAAAATATCTTCTTTTATTCTACGCATTCGTTATAAATAGTTCCAGAAAATCAAAAGTAAAAAAATGTTATTATTAATGCTGATAAATAACCTTAATCTGTTATTAAGCCACACTAATACTATAGTAATAATGAATAAAAAAGTAGAGCTAAATTGCAAAAAATAAACAATATTGAGTTGAATTATTAAGGTAAAATAAAGCTTTTTGACTAAAAAACTCTTTTTTAATGAAAAAAGGCCTAAGAAATAACACCATAGTGGTGTAAAATACTCTGCTTTTAAACTCTTTTAATAAAGCTTCCAGGCAATAAACATGATAGAAACAACCGGTCTTAAATCCAGGATCACCGATATAAGTAATCGTTCTGAATTACTTAGGGGGTATCTTTGACTTTGATCTTAAAAAAGAGCAATTAGAAGAAGTTAATTTAGAACTCGAATCCCCCGATGTTTGGGATAATCCAGAAAATGCCCAGGCATTAGGACAAAAAAAAGTTTCTTTAGAAAAAATTGTTAATGGTCTTGAAAAACTTTTTACTGGTTTAGCGGATATTGATGAGTTACTTGAAATGGCTTTGTCTGAAGATGATGAAGATGCAGTGAATGATATTATTCAGGAACTTGATGAGCTTGAAAATGAAGTCGCAGAGTTAGAATTTCGTCGTATGTTCTCCGGTGAAATGGACGCCAATAATGCGTTTGTTGATATTCAATCCGGTTCTGGCGGTACTGAGGCTCAAGACTGGGCTAGCATGTTATTAAGAATGTTTTTACGTTTTGGTGAAAAAGAAGGTTTTAAAACTGAAGTTCTGGAAGTATCAGATGGTGATGTGGCTGGTATAAAAGGGGCTACGATCAAATTTACAGGTGAATATGCCTTTGGTTGGCTTAGAACAGAAACGGGCGTTCATCGTCTGGTGAGAAAATCACCATTTGATTCTGGTAATCGCCGTCATACTTCTTTTGCTTCGGTTTTTGCCTATCCGGAAGTGGATGATGATATTGATATCGATATTAATCCTGCTGATCTTCGAATTGATACTTATCGCGCCAGTGGTGCGGGTGGACAGCATGTTAATAAAACAGATTCTGCTATTCGTATTACCCATACACCCACTAATGTGGTCGTGCAATGCCAGAATGACCGGTCACAACATAAAAACAGGGCTGCAGCAATGAAGATGCTGAAGGCCAAATTATATGAAGTTGAAATGCACAAACGTAATACAGAGAAGCAGGAATTGGAAGAGACTAAATCGGATATCGGCTGGGGCAGCCAGATTCGTTCTTATGTGCTTGATCAATCACGTATTAAAGATCTGCGCACGGGCTATGAATCCAGTAATACACAAGCCGTATTAGATGGCGATCTCAGACCCTTTATTGAGGCTTCTTTGAAGTCAGATTTATAAAATTATTACTTTATCCTTAAAACCATAATCCTTAAAACCATAATCCTTAAAACCATAGTGAGTAAGTTGATGCCAGAATCAGAAGTTGAAACATTAAATACTGTTGATGAAAATAAGTTAATCGCACAACGTCGAGACAAATTATCAAAACTCAGGGAACAGGGAAATGCGTATCCTAATCATTTTCGTCGTGATTCTTTAGCAGCTGATTTACATGCTGATTATGATCAAATGTCTAAAGAAGAACTGGCAGAAAAGAATGTTCGTGTGGTTGTTGCCGGTCGTATGATGTTACAGCGTGTTATGGGTAAAGCCAGTTTTGCTACAATTAAAGACATGTCTGGTTCGATTCAGCTCTTTCTGCAACGTGATTCCTTAGCAGAAGGTTTTTATAATGAACATTTTAAAAAGTGGGATATTGGCGATATTATTGGTGCAGAAGGCGTCTTATTTAAAACTAAAACAGATGAATTATCAGTCCGGGTTGACAGTATTGAACTATTGACTAAAGCTTTGCGCCCGTTACCAGAAAAATTTAAAGGCTTATCTGATCTGGAAACTCGCTATCGTCAGCGTTATATTGATTTGATCGTTAATGATGACACCCGTAAAACCTTTGCTCTGCGTTCTAAAATTATTACTTTTATTCGTAACTTTATGTTAGAAAAAGACTTTATGGAAGTCGAAACACCTATGATGCAGGCGATTCCTGGTGGTGCAACTGCACGTCCTTTCTGCACTTACCATAATGCACTTGATATGGAGTTGTTTTTACGAATAGCCCCTGAACTATACTTAAAACGTCTGGTTGTTGGCGGTTTCGAACGTGTTTTTGAAATCAACCGTAATTTTAGAAATGAAGGCTTATCGACGCGTCATAATCCTGAATTTACCATGATTGAGTTTTATCAGGCTTATGCCGATTACCATGATTTGATGGATGTCACGGAAGAAATGTTACGTGGTCTTGCTAATAATGTTTTAGGAAGTCCGGTGTTTGAATATCAGGGCTTAGAAATAGATTTTGGCAAGCCATTTTGTCGAATGACGGTTAAAGAGTCTATCTTACATTTTAATCCTGACATACAAGTCTCTCAATTAGATGATATCAATGAAGCAAGACAATTGGCAGAATTTTTGGGTATTCCGTTAAAACACGGCTATGGCCTGGGTAAAGTTCAGATTGAAATTTTTGAGAAAACAGTTGAAGATCGTTTAATGGAGCCAACATTCATTACTGCTTATCCTACTGAAGTTTCACCTTTGGCTCGTCGTAATAATGATGATCCCTTTGTAACTGACCGTTTTGAGTTTTTTGTTGGTGGTCGTGAATTAGCTAATGGATTCTCAGAGCTTAATGATCCGGAAGATCAGGCTGAACGTTTTAGAAAGCAGGTCGAAGAGAAGGAAGCTGGAGATGATGAAGCTATGCACTTTGATGAAGACTATATCATCGCCCTGGAGCACGGTATGCCGCCAACGGCTGGCGAAGGCATTGGTATTGATCGTCTGGTGATGCTGTTGACTGATGCGCCTTCGATTCGTGATGTGCTGTTATTTCCTCACATGCGAACGGTTGAAAAGTAAGACCGGGTTTATTCAGAGGTTACGCAGCTCCCTTCTTCACTTTCGGAGAAGGGGTAGCTGTTAATTAAACAGTTGTTGTGTTATTTCAATTTCTTCCATCACTATATCTTCAATTTCGACTACTTCTGAATCACCTGCTAAGCCAAGCTTACAAAAAGAAGGGACGTCGTTCCAATCGATTTGAGCATCAGGATGATCGCTACCAGCAAGATTTTGTAATTTGGCAACAATGACTACATCAACATAATCAATAGCTTCACTATCATAGCTATAATTGTTGTGTTCACTCGCCACGATGCTGAGATCGTCAGGAAAGTTCCAGCTCTTTAAAATGGAAGTGCCGATAGGACCTGATAAACGTTCGAGAAGGGAAGCAAATATATCTTCATCCTGCATCAGGGCCGGGATCTCTTCTGCACGAGTGATAATGGGTAAAGCACCAATATTATGTACTAATCCGGCCAGCATAGCTTGATCGGGTTTTAATTTGGTAAAGTGACTGGCCATAGCGGAAGCAATTGATGCAACCTGAGTGCTTTGTGCCCAGATTGTCTGCATGTATTTTTTGGTTAAAGGATTACTGGCTTTAAAAACCTGCTGCATAGCCATGTTGATGACCATTGATTTAACCAGAGTATGTCCCATACGGGTGATGGCTTGTTCAACTGTTTCAGTTTTCTGTGAACCCCTTAACAAGGGACTGTTTGCCACCTGAATCATACGTGCTGAAATGGCAGGATCTAAGGATATCACGTCAGCAATTTGCTTAGCACTGGCATCTTCATTAGAAACGGCATCACGTACTTTTAACGCGACTTCGGGCATTGTAGGTAAAACTAATTTCTGTTTTTCTAAATCATCCAATAATGCAATATAAAATTTGTCTTCAAGAACTTTATTACTCAAAAGGGAGCCCTTTATCTGTTTAACGTATCATTAATGTAAAGTTATTTATAGCATATAGAAAGTTAATTACAATAAAAAAGTAAATGAAGTGATTAAATTTTGATCCGCTTCATTCTTCTGTATTAACAGTGTATGGAATTTCTTTAAGTGATAATTGAGTTTTACATTCTTTATCAAGAAAAATATCATTGTTTTCAACTGCATCAGCTGTTATGACTGCCAGCAAATCAATTCCGCCATCAGGGGAGATCTGCGCATCAACAATGTTTCCTGAACCCTGACCACTTTTAGATGTTTTTGAGTAAAGAAGATCACCCGCAGCAGGCAATGTTTGAGCATCAAAATGTGCGCGATACATTCTACGTTTTAATTTTCCAAGATATTGCATTCTTGCAACAATTTCCTGACCAGTATAGCAGCCTTTTTTAAAGTTAATGCCGTCAAGAACCTGAAGGTTAAGCATTTGAGGAATGAAGAGCTCCCTGGATGATGTAAAGACGTTTGGTATACCTGCATAAATATCTAATAATTTCCAATGTTCAGTGTTCAAATAGCGAGCATCTTTATGTAATGATTCGAATAAATTTTGAATTGCATCACTAGTACCCACACATTCAAATCGGGGTTTATCACCATGCAAACGGATTAGTTGCATATCATTATGCTGAGTCACGCTATTAACTTCATCAGGTATACTAAAGCCATTCTCTAAAAGACAGCTTTCTGCCTTAGTGCCATAAATGCCTATTTTGATTAAACTATCACTAACATCTACAAGATCGACTTTACTCATCATGACAAACATTTTGAGACGTTTTAGTGTTTCTTCAATAAGAGGAAAAGGAAGTTGCAGATAGAGCTTATTGGAATCTGAAAAAATGGAAAACTGTGCTTTTAAACGACCTTTTGGGGTACACAAACCACTAAGCTGTGATATCTCAGGTGTTATTGCATTGATGTCATTAGTTAACTGGCCTTGCAAAAATGTTTTACTATCATCACCACTGACTGCTATAACACCCAGCCAGGATAGATCGGTAATAAACAGATCACCCTCAAATAGTGTGCTTTCTTCAGGTGTCGTTGAAGAGAAAGTGACTTCTTTTTCTGTATTAAATGATGCGCCGTTCAGGTTTAGAAAATTGATCCAATTATTTGACATGAGCTTTATCTACTATTATTAAGTTATATGCTCTATCTATATAATGTCTGTTAAAGAAAGAATCAAGTTGAATCGTCCTATCAATTTTACTAAATTTAGCTTTTGATGGATGAATATTTAGTCGATCCTGAAAAAAGATAATCATCATGAATTGATAGATTATCGTACAACATTAATTGTAATTTTATTGTTCCTGATCAAATTGTTA
>JAHXIM010000428.1 GCA_025655635.1 gamma proteobacterium symbiont of Lucinoma myriamae
TACCTATTGCTTATAAAACCTTCAGAAGCTTTATATTGCAACAGGTTTCGTGAGTATTAGCATCTTTCTTCACTCATCGAAGCGGAGAAGAACCATACAAAGTAATAGTTTACTTACAGTTTCAAACACTTATAAGAATATTATGATTAATTTATACGGTTATTAATTATCTTTTTATAACATTTATTGATATAAATCAACAAACATCCTGGAACCAAATTGCACTAACTTAAAACCATCCTAAAAAACCTTTTTCAGTTTGATCTATATCAAAGCGCTCAGACAACAGGTTCTATAATGTGGCAGTCAGCAATAGTATCAATTTCATTAGTATGATTTTAAGGTGTGGCTGTGCAGCAACTCATGAAAAAACACATATTAAAAAATTCAGTGTTAAAGAACATGACACGGGTTTTTACACTCCTTCTTGTACTAACATCGGCATTTCTGGCACCACCTGCTTTATCAATTGCACAGGATATGAATACACTCCCTGTAAACACAGTGGAAATAAGCCTGGAGAGGCAAAAAGAATTGACTTATATGGTACAACAGAACTGTGGCTCCTGTCATGGTATGACGCTTAAGGGTGGTCTGGGTCCTTCTTTATTGCCGGAACGAGTTTCTGTTTTACCTAAACAATATTTAATCGAAGCCGTTACTCACGGACGCAATGATACGCCAATGCCTCCCTGGGGAACATTACTAACTGAAAATGAAATTGTCTGGATCGTCGAGCAGCTACAGCTGGGACATCTTGCCCAAAAGAAACAACATTAAGAGAAATGAGCTAATAGAATGTTAAGTATTAATCATCTAAGCAAAACAGTATTTAATAAAGAGTCTAAAAATAATCATAGCAATTCTTTTTTTGTACTGCTTATAACGCTTGTTAGCCTGATTGTCAGTACAGCCAGTTTTTCTGCCTGCAAAATGCCTGCTGATCTGCCAACAGGTGATTTAGGCATTATTATTGAACGCATGGATGGTTCGGTTTTAATCATCAATAATAGTTCTCTATCTGTATTATGCCGTATTGAAGGACTGGGGGATTTATCTCACGCCTCAGCTGTTTTTTCCCGTGATGCACGCTACGCTTTTGTCTTTGGTCGTGATGGTGGCTTAACTAAAATTGATTTGCTCAAAGGTAAGATTTCCAGGCGCATTCTGCAATCGGGTAACTCCATCGGAGGAGCTATATCACAAGATGGTCAGTATGTAGCAGTTTCAAACTATGAGCCCGGCGGTGTTAATATATTTTCAGTTGATGACTTATCATTAATCGCTAAAATCCCTGCACTTTACGGTGAGAGCAATATGGCCTCTAAAACTGTTGGTCTGGTGGATGCACCGGGCAATCAATTTGTCTTCAGCCTGTATGATGGTAATGAAATCTGGCAAGTTCAGATGGATGGCAAAACGAATAAACTCAAATCTGACATAAAAAAATATAAGACTGGTAAAGCTCCTTATGACGCACTCATAAGTTCCAATGGTCGTTATTATATTGCCGGACTATTTGGTGAAGATGGTCTCAACCTGCTCGATTTATGGCATCCGGAAAAAGGCGCAACTAAAATTCTGAGTCATTATGGCAAAGGCCAGAAGAAACTGCCTGTCTATAAAATGCCGCATCTAGAAGGCTGGGCTATCGCCGGAAATCATGCTTTCCTGCCTGCCGTTGGTCTGCATGAAGTACTTGTTGTGGATACCAGCACCTGGAAGGAAGTGACACGCATTAAAGTACATAGTCAGCCGGTATTTGCCATGGCCAGTCCGGACGATCGACAAATATGGGTCAATTTTGCATTCCCTGATAATAATACCCTTCAGGTTATTGATTCTGAATCATTCAAAATTATAAAACAGTTTCAGCCCGGTAAAGGTATATTGCATATGGAATTTACTCCCCGAAGTGAACATGTCTGGGTGTCTGTCAGAGATAATGATGAAATTATTATCTACGACACACAAACATTAGAAGAAATAAAACGCTTTCCGGCCAAAAAGCCCAGCGGTATTTTCTTCACTTCCCGTGCTCATCGCATAGGATTGTAGTAAACAGATTTGTAGTAAAACAAATAGTAAAAGATAATAATCAGGTATTAACTCGATGCTTACAGAACTTGAAAAACAATTACTCAATGATTACCAGCAAGGTATGCCTCTGGTCTCTGAACCCTATTCTGAGATAGCCAGAGAGTTAAACCAAAAAGGTTTTTCTGTCAGTGAAAATGATATCATTAACAGCCTTAGTTCATTAAAAGAACGAGGTATGGTAAGTCGTGTTGGACCTGTATTCAAACCACAAAAAGTGGGCGGCAGCACCCTTGCAGCTATTGCAGTACCAGATGAACGAATGGAAGAAGTTGCGCAAATTGTTAATCATTTTTCACAGGTAAATCACAATTATAAACGAGAACACCACTTAAACTTATGGTTTGTGGTCACCGCCGGTTCCCAGGAAGAAGTAGAACAAGTACTTAAAGATATAGAACAACAAACGGGTTTGAGTGTAATGAACTTACCCATGGAGCAGGATTATCATATTGATTTGGGATTTCCGCTCTGGTGCTAAATAAAAAGGTGCTAAATAAACATACTTGTAACACCTCGAAAATGTTAGAGTTAAGATTGAAATAAACAGGCAGTATAAAATGACATTAGAACTACTCGATCAGCAGCTTATCGCAAACATTCAGGATGGACTGGAACTGACCAGTAAACCCTTTGCAAGCATTGCGGCTCAACTGGGCATTTCTGAACAAAAAGTGATCAAGCGCATGGAACAGCTAAAAGACAACGGCACCATTAAACGCCTTGGAGTCGTAGTACGGCATCGTGAGTTGGGTTTCAAAGCCAATGCTATGGTTGTCTGGGACATTCCTGATGATTCTGTTGCACAAATCGCACAACGTATTGCTTCTTTTGATTGTGTGACACTATGTTATCAACGTCCTCGCCGTTTACCCTATTGGTCTTATAATCTCTTTTCTATGATTCATGGCAAAGATCGTGATTCGGTGCTTGAACGATTAGCTAATCTGGTGGAACTGCTGGAATTACAGGATATCGAACACACTCCTTTGTTTAGCACCAAATGTTTTAAACAACGTGGTGCCCGTTATATTGATCCCGATAAAATTATTTCCGGTTCAATTTCACCTTTACCGCTACTCTCTGACAAACAAAAAGTCTCTTCACCCAGTGCACAAGAATTTATATTACCTATAGTCAAAAATCATGCCTATGGATGATATTGACCGACAAATTATCAATAGTCTACAGGGTAACTTTCCGATTGAAGATCACCCTTATCAAATCATTGCCGAGCGGCTTGGTATTAAGGAAGATGAGCTGCTTACCCGTCTTGGAATCTTATTAGAAGACAAAACTCTCACCCGTTTCGGCCCAATGTATGACATTCAAAAATTGGGCGGCAGCTTCAGCCTTTGCGCTATTCGTGTACCCTTAGAACGTTTCGAAGAAGTAACGGAAATCGTTAACTCGTTTTCTGAAGTAGCACATAATTATGAGCGTGACCATGAGTTTAATATGTGGTATGTTCTAGCAACTGAATCGTTATCCCAAATCGATATCACCAATCAGGCGATTGAAAAGAAAACCGGGCTTAAGGTTTATAATATGCCGAAATTACAGGAATTTTTTGTCGGCCTTCATTTTGAAGCCTGACTTAAAATAAGAGTTGAAACCGAATTTGAAACCAAAGTTGAAACTTACAATACAGACAATTTAATCTCTATGGATGAACTGGACAGAAAAATAATCACCGCAACTCAATCCGGCCTGCCTTTGGTCAAAGAGCCCTACCAGGCTATTGCCCAGCAACTTAATATTGAAGCTGATTTATTAAAACAGCGTATGAAAAAAATGCTGGAAAGCGGTCAAATACGTCGTATAGGTGCCGTACCAAACCATTATAAACTCGGCTATAAAGCTAATGCCATGTCTGTCTGGGATGTACCTGATGAACTGATTACTGAGTTAGGTAATCAATTAGGTGCACTATCATTTGTCAGCCATTGTTATGAACGACCTCGTTTTTTACCTAAATGGCCTTATAATCTTTTTGCCATGATACATGGTAAAAGCAAACAGGAAGTGTCAGAAAAAGTCCAGCAAGTCGTCATATTATTAGGTGATCATTGCGCCGGATATGAACTGCTTTATAGCAAGCAGATATTAAAGAAAACCGGGCTGCGCCTCAAACAAGTCTAATAGACAACTCAAAAAAACCATACAAAAGTAGTGAAACATGTTTAGAATATCTCAATATCTTAATGAAGTCATTAATCCAACACCTCTTGGTGTAAAGCGTAACCCGCCAGGACCCGTTGTTATCTGGAACCTGATACGACGCTGTAACCTTACCTGTAAACATTGTTATTCAATTTCTGCCGACACCCACTTCAAAGGTGAATTATCCACCAATGAAGTGTTTACGGTAATGGATGATTTAAAAGCTTTTGGTGTTCCAGTCCTCATTCTTTCCGGTGGTGAACCACTATTAAGAGATGATATTTTTGAAATTTCACAACATGCAAAAGATATGGGCTTTTATGTCGGCCTTTCAACTAATGGTACCTTAATCACTGAAGACAATATCCAGCAAATTACCGCAATGAATTATAATTATGTCGGTATCAGCATTGATGGTGTTGAGGCCACTCATGATGTATTTCGACGCAAGGAAGGTGCCTATAAAGAATCAATCAAGGGTATAAGACTGTGTAAACAACATGATATTAAAGTGGGTTTGCGCTTTACCCTCACCCAGGATAATGCCGATGAACTCCCTGACTTATTACAACTAATGGAAGATGAAGGTGTTGATAAATTTTATCTGTCACATCTAAACTACGCCGGACGAGGCAATAAAAATAGAAAAGATGATGTTTACCATATAGCAACGCGCAAGGCTCTGGATTTTCTCTTTGAACATTGTATCAAGGAAATTCAGCAGGGTATTCAGCGTGAGTATGTGACGGGCAACAATGATGCTGATGGCCTGTACCTTTACCACTGGGTCAAAGAACATTATCCTGACCAGGCAGAAGCCATCAAGGCCCGTCTTGATCAATGGGGCGGTAATTCTTCCGGAGTCAATATTTCCAATATCGATAATCTGGGTAAAGTACACCCCGATACTATGTGGTGGAATTATTCTTTAGGCAATGTAAAAGATCGCCCTTTCTCAGAAATCTGGAATGATACCTCTGATCCATTAATGGCTGGCTTAAAACAGAGCCCCCGCCCTGTTGAAGGACGTTGTGCTCAATGCCGGTATTTAAAAATATGCAATGGCAACACCCGCGTACGAGCATGGCAGACTACTGACAACTTCTGGGCAGAAGATCCAGCTTGTTATCTGACAGATGAAGAAATAGGCATCATTTCAAACGATTCCTAAAATGCAGTTTTGGCCAGAGTAATGCACTAATGCTGCTTATCAAGACCAAAATCCATACTGTCAATCTTGAAGCCTTCAGGAAAAACCTTGGCCAAACGTTTTTCAAATTCCTGATATATTTCAGTTTTATGTTGTTGAACATCATAATCCCGTGAAGTATCAGTGATATTGTCAAGATTGATATCCATTTTAAATTCAACATTCGGTGCTAATTTAATGTGTGTCATTATAACCTCCCTTATGGTATGAATCGGGTAGCCACAGGTTTCTCTCCTACAGCCCCCACACCACCCATCATGCGGGTCCGCAATGGGCGGTTCACTAACCGTAAT
>JAHXIM010000147.1 GCA_025655635.1 gamma proteobacterium symbiont of Lucinoma myriamae
CAGTAGGCTGCCTGGCTTAAATTACTGGCTTGGCAAGCCTCGATGTGCTGCTTCATCGAAGCATCTTTTGAATTTGCTGGGGTCATTTATGTCTCCGGATTGCGAATTGAAGATCATAGTCTGACCTGACTGAAACTAATTGTGAAGGTGGGTTTTAATTGACGTTTACGAGCCGGGAATGGTAATGCCCGGACCTGCTTGTTACAACCACCATAGCGACGGTGCATAGTACCCAGGCTGCCCCATTTAGCGCGGTAAACCGGGAAGTGAGATACATGACCCAGAGCAGGGCTTAGAATATCTGCACGTATGTAGTTACCAGCATTATCCTGGTGACAGTTTGCACAAGACATATTAAGCTGGCCACGTTTGGCATAGAAATGCTTACGACCACGCTCATACCAGCTGATTTCATCAGCAGTGGTTGGTGTTTTAATCAGTATTGCTTTACCACGAGAGGTGTAAGCCATATAGGCAGAAATTGCAGCAATATCGCCTTTTTTCCAACCTAGAGCCTTTTCACCATTCTTGGTGCGGCACTCATTGATGACTTGCTCAAGCGTTTTAACCTGTTTGTCCTGCTTGCTATAAAATGGAAAGTTTTGACGAATGCCTATACCGCCATTTTTAAAACAAGATGCATAGGTTTTGCCATTAGCAAACGGTATATTGAACAGTTCTTCGCCTCTTTCAATATCAATCTCATAGGGAGGAAATTATTCAATTGCTTCCCAGGTTTGTCTTGATGCCTGGTCAATGCCGTAGACGCCATTACCATACTCATTGAGAGGGACGCCAGGGAATTTTTTATAAAAATATTCACGGATGTTCTGCAGGTCGTCTTCAGGTGTGGTGGCTGCGGCGTTACTAGCTACGCCTGCAAGAACACTAGCTGCTGTTAAAGCCAACAGCGCTTTTTTAATTTTTGATGCTTTCATTTTGGATATTATCCTTGCTATTTTACATTTTAATCAGAGTTTAAAGCTGATAAATAAACTCTGTTACCAAATCAATTTCTTTGCCACTAATGATTTTGTGACGCCCAAAAGGAGGCATAATTGAGTTTGGATTAGCAACTGTTGAGTCAAAAATTTGTGCTCTTAATTTCGCTTTGTCAGGGAAACGTTGCTGCATGGCGACTAATGGCGGTGCTATATTTCCAGGCAGCTTACCCCCTTTGATTTTATGACAGGCAAGACAATTGCCTTTTTTTCTACTAAAGGCGATTTCCTGGCCTTTATCGATATCAGATTTACTGGATCCCGCAGCACTTACTGTGGCAGAGGCTAAGCCTAAACCGGTAATAGCAACAGCAATAATTGATGTTGTAGATACGATTCTTGAAAAACGTCGCATCGACTCCTCCTAATTTTAAATTTATCCCACCCCAATGAAGTGACTTCTTATCTCTTTATAACGTTACGAAAGGTAAAATTATAAGTCCTCACTAAAGTCTTGTTCACGGCGAACAGGGGTAAAATAGCAGTAATAATAAATTAATACAATAGCCGGGCAAAAAAAAAGTAAAAAACCGACACTTATAATAAAATTAGTAAGTTAGAGAAGTCTAAAGTAGATGTTTGGTTTATGGTTAAATTACTTTTTTAAGCAATAAAAGTGATTTAAATACAGCTCTTTAAGAAATAATATAGAAATAACCCCAACTTTAGAACGTTATTTATTCTTCTAGTTTATAACGCAGCTTTTCATCTTCGTATGCCTGTTTTCGGGCATCTAGTTTTGACAAGGTATAAAAGTCATTATCAGGTGCGATCTTTCTGGCAATTTCAAGTTGTTCAATGGCTGGTGATAACATACCTTGTAAATAATAGTAATTTGATTCAGCAATATGTGCCTTTACCAGCTCTTTGTTTTTCCCCAGGGCTGTTGAAAGCAATTTATAAATTGACGGATGTTGAAAATTATCTTTGTTATAATTTTCCAGTAGTTGAATACTTTTTTTAATTTGTCCCGTTTCTATCAGAGCGTAGGCATAATTAGCAATAAGCACCAGGTTATAACTTTTATTTTTGGAGGTATCAGACAATAACTTTAATCCCTCTCTAATTGCTGATTTTTTACCGCTGGCGATCTTGGCATTGGCCAGCGCTACAGTATAGGAAATGTTTTGTGGTGCTGCATCGTGTAAAGCTTCCAGAATAGCAATAGACTGAGCATAAGAACGTTTTTTAAATAGTGCCAGACCATAGCCAAAATAATACTCAGGATGAATAGTTTGATCGTTTTTATCTACTTTTGCCTGGTAATAGCGGGCAACGCTGTCTGCATTTTTTGCTGTTAAAACGCTTAGTTTTGCT
Organism: gamma proteobacterium symbiont of Lucinoma myriamae; assembly: GCA_025655635.1. Taxonomy (GTDB): domain Bacteria; phylum Pseudomonadota; class Gammaproteobacteria; order GRL18; family GRL18; genus GRL18. Next base: position 2,319 of record JAHXIM010000147.1, read on the forward strand.
TTCATCAGGCGATAAGTAAGAGGACTCTTGAAAAGCTTCATCTCGCGTTTATATTGCTCTGCACGCTCAGTAGCTTCAGCTATACGGTTAATAGTAATGGGGTGAGTACGTAAAAATTCGGGATAATTTTTTCCAACATAACGGTTCTTTCTTTCCAGTTTCTGAAAAAAACCAGGCATTCCTGACGGATCATAGCCTGAGCGACTTAAATAACGCATGCCCACCCGATCGGCTTCTTTTTCATTAGCACGAGTGTAATTAATCTGAGCTTGTTGTCCGGCGGCAGATAAACCAAGGGCCGTAGCTGCACCAAGACTGCTATCACCTCCTGCAGCACCTATTAGAATACCAGCAATCATACCAGCCATAACAGGAAGGCTGAGTTGATTGGCTTTTTCAAAACTTCGGGCGAGGTGTCGTTGTGTCACATGGGCAATTTCATGACCAAGTACAGAGGCTAGCTCACTTTCTGTGTCGGTGGTTAAAAATAAGCCGCTGTATACAGCGATTACCCCTCCGGGTGTCGCAAATGCATTTATTTGCTTTGAGCCGATAAGAAAAAAGTGGAAGTTTTGATAGGCATCATCACTATTGGCCACGAGGGAGTATCCTAGATTTTGTAGATATTCATTTAATTCCAGATCGTCAATGAGCTGATAAGAATTACGAATTTGTGTAGCGATTTCCCGGCCAATTTGCTCTTCCATATGAGGTGTTAAGGCAGTACTGGATGAAGCACCAATATCAGGAAGCTTGATCTCTTGTGCATAAACAGGATGATACATCAGGGCGATACATAGACATAGATTGATGTATAAAGTGACTTGCTTTTTCACTAGTGGAGATATTCCTTTTTTAAATCGTATGAAAATAGTGTTTAAACATGCTTTGTGATCAGAAACTATTATCATAAATTAGAACGCTTATGATAAAAATAGTTCATCACTATTTATGACGAGAAAATTATAACGAGAGAGTTTAAATTTAACGAACTTCATTTTGTTAAACAAAGAAAGATAATATGGACTTTTATAACTAAAAATAATAGTGGTTTTATTGAAATAGTCAGCTATTTTAGTATATACTTATAAGCTTTTTTGCACATTGGTTTCAGCCACGCTTCAATGAATACTGAAACTAATTTTATAATATATACTTGCACTTTGTATAGAGGGTTCTTTTAATGTACGGTATAAAAGAAATTGATGTTAATGAGTTGAGCAAACAACTCGAAAATCTCCCGGAAAACGTCAAATTAATTGATGTACGGACAACTGCTGAGGTGGCTAGAGGAAAAATATCAGGCTCAGAAAACCTGCCTCTACATGTTATTCCGCTAAAAGTAGATGAATTTAATAATGATGATACTATTATCTTTTATTGTCAGACAGGTGCTCGTTCAGCACAGGCCTGTGCTTTTATGGCCTCAAAAGGGGTTGATAATGTCTATAACCTGCGTGGCGGTATTGTTACCTGGGTGCAAATGGGCTTACCTATTGCCGTATAAGTAAAATAACTCATAAATAATTATTTGAACAATTGGTCTATCCCTTTTGGCAGGCTTGTTAACTTTTAGTAAACTATATTAGAATATTTGACTAAAGGTGCTGGTGGTTAGCAGGTTTTTAGGCTAGAATCAGCTTTCACTAAATAAGTGACTCAACAACTCAACAACTCATATATAAAGAGACGAGGGAATATTAATGGCTGACTTTGATAAAGAATTAGATGCTTCAGGACTAAACTGCCCACTTCCAATTTTACGTGCTAAAAAAGCATTAGCAGGATTAGAAGCTGGTCAGGTTCTCCACATCATCGCTACCGATCCAGGTTCAGTAAAAGACTTTGAAGCATTTGCTAACCAGACTGGTAACGAGCTGATGGAAAGCAGTGAAAATGGCGGTAAATTTGAGTTCTTAATCAAGAAAGCTTAATTCCCCGTTTTTTAATCGGTATCTTTTAGCTGTAACTGGATACTGATTAAATAGAATGGGCTTTTTTTTGCTCATTTTTTAGGTTGAATGAATTAAAACTTCCAGGTGCCCTGGACACTCAAAATATCAACATCAGAATCAAATTCACCGTTTAGTTCACCTGCACCGCTCAGCAATGCATATTCTTCATTAATTTTGGCATCTTCTACCCATAGATGTGAATAACCTGCATCTATAGTCAAATTTTTGTTGGCCATATAACTGGCACCAAAACTCAACCAGGTTCTGTCATCTCCAGGGATTCTTGAAGTGCGGCGTTTATCATCAATGGGTGTTTCATCAAGTGCAAGGCCGGTTCTGAATGTCCATTGCTTATTATAGGCATATTTCATACCGACTGAATAACGAAAGACATCATTCCATTTTTGCTCAACCAGATCAACAGGGTCAAAAGCATCTCCGCTTTCAATTCGTAACTCCTCAAAGTTACTCCATTTGGTAAAAGTCACATCGGCTAAAAGAGTTAATTTATCACTTGTCTGATGAGTCAGGCTCATAGAAAACGTTGAAGGTAAATCAATTCTAGCATCAACATCTTTATTGGTTTTGCCTGCTACAATCTGTAAAAAAGGATCTACTGAATTATATTTCACATCACCTTCAAGAGTATGTGAAATTTCACTGCGATAATGAACTCCCAATCGAGTTTGTGGAGTCGCCTCATAAATAAATCCAGCATTAAAACCTAGCCCCCATGAATCACCGTTCATTTTTGCATGGCCATCAGGAGCTAATAGTGCGGCCTGATAAATATCTTTTTCCAATGTTGCTTCAAGATACTGAATATTCATACCAAGACCAATGGCCAGTTTTTCGTTTGCGCGAAAAGAAATGGCAGGATTGATATTTATTGATTTCACTTCAGAATCGGTTGATGCATAGCGTCCCATCCAGCCACCTTTATACTCAGTAGCAAGTCCAAAGGGAGCATTGATACCTAAGCCGATTTTGTATTTATCACCAAAATCACGAACATAATAAAAATTAGGTATATAAAAAATATCACCGGCATTACCGCCATCACCACCGCCTACAGGTGTACTGCCTTTATCTTTAAATTCAGCATCTGATTTAAGAATATGAAGTCCAGCAGTCACTTGAGTACCTTCAAGATACATCATGCCGGCAGGATTAAAATAAATGGTAGAAGGATCTTCTGCTACAGCAGCAGCACCTGCAAAGGCTTGTCCCATACCGCTGGCACTGTTTTCAAGAATGGCAAAACCTGAGGCAAAGGTGTTTGATGTAAGGCATAAACTTGAAGCAAGCGCAGAGCTTACAACAGCTATCTGGAATGATTTATTCATTATAGAGCTTCCCTTTTGTGATCAAAAACTAATCAATAAATTACTCATCAGTGTTCCCCTTTTAACTCAACCTCGGAACTAATCGGTTCATGAGAGCACTCATAAGGTTCGCCAAAGACTTACCTGTCATAATT
>JAHXIM010000494.1 GCA_025655635.1 gamma proteobacterium symbiont of Lucinoma myriamae
TATTATAACATTTCTGGTTGATCTGGTCACTCAAAATCAGGATTAATTCCTTATATTTCAAATAGATAATATGTTTTTCAGGGTTGACTAATTAATTGAATTAGAAAGAGTGCGTGCTTTAACACCCTGCTTTGCGATAAAGCCGCCCGCCTGTTCCCAGCGCCGTTGTATCATACCTTCTGCATTGAATGATTTAATCGTTTCAACACTGCTAAGGCTTTCAATTAGTGTGGCGTTTTTTTGAGAATTAGCACGATAGGTACTTTCCACTACCTTTTTTAAAGGAAAATGAACAAGGAAACCATAAATCAGGATAATAACGACGGCAGCAACAGGTATTAAAACCAGTTGACCTGCAACATATGAGATGGTCATTAAGAATAAAATAAAAAAGGGAAAATCAATGAATGTTGTCATAGTGACCGACGTCAAAAAATTACGAACCGAGTCAAATTCCTTTAAGTTACTGGAAAAAGCACTTACAGATTCGGGCATCACTTCCATTTTTTAAGACATCACTTTTTCAAAAATCAATGATGAAAGAATAATATCAGCTTTTTTACCCGCTGTTTCTAAATAATGTCCACGTACGATTTTTAAAATAAAATCAAAGAAAAATACCAGACTAACCCCTGCAGCCATAACCCATAAAGTTTCAATCGCATTATTGGGAACCACCCTGTCATAAATATTCATGACAAAAAGCGGGTTTGCTATAACAAAAAGGTTAATAAAAAAAGAAGCAAATAAAACATCGCGATAGATACCAGCTGAATTCCAGATGGTTCCCCAAAACCAGTGTTTTTTATGTGTTAATAACACTTCAGGGGAGCGTGAATCGAATTGAAATTCTTCTGTGATAAAAAAAGCATAACCGGAATATTTTTCAGATAATTCATCAATAGAAATAGATAAACTAGTATGCTCATCGGCTATAGGTTGAATAATCTTGGCTTGATTAGTTTGTAAATCAATTTGTTCAAGAATACATGCCTGATTATCTTTCAAAACTAAAATGACGGGTAATACTAAAGATGGGATCCGCTTAATAGCTCGATAAACAATTTTGCTGTCTAAATCTGCTCGTTTCGTTGCTCTAATAAATAATTCAGGTGTTAATTTATTATTAACAAGGGGGAGACCTGCAACCAGTTCATCAACTGTTCTTGGGCTGTGGTGCAATTTAGTGATAATAAGCAGACATACTAACAGTGGATCATCTAAGCACTTATCACAATAAACCTGAGTATCAGGATCCTTATAAGTGCCACTGGCAAGATCGGATAGTGTCGCAGAAATTTTTTTTGTCATAAGTCCACTAATAAAAAAAAACATAAAAGCAGGTAATCATTTCAATTCTATATGCTATATTAAAAAATACAAGCATCAAAATAGCATTTAGGAGTAATTTTTTGTGCCTTTTATAAAAAGAGACAATAACAAGCAAATTATCGGTATCTTTTGTGAAAAACAAGAAGATGCACAAGAAGAATTGTCGGTCAACAATAAAGAAATTATTGAATTCTTAGAAAGTGAAGATTATAGCGAATACACTAATCATCTTCTGAGTCAATCTGATGCGGAATTTATTCGTGTACTTGAAGATTTAATTGATGTTCTACTGGATAAACATATTCTACTATTAACCGATCTTCCGGAGGCTGCTCAATATAAGCTGCTAAAAAGAAAGAAGCTCAGAAAAGAGCACATCCAGTCAATTATATCGGATGATGATGATATATTTTAAACAAAGAATTTAAACTCTTTGTTTAGCTCTTTGTTTAAAATAAGTCATTAGCAAATCCATTTCCACAAAGAAAGCGCTTTTTAGAAATATTATCTTGATTTATTTTTATGCTGCTGATGTGCACGGTTATTAGTTTTACGACCTTTACCAGCTTTATTTCTTGCCGGTTTCTTTACTTGATTACCCTTAAAATCTCCCCCGGAAAATTCGGTAATTTTTAATTGCTTCTGACACACCCAGGCTTTTTGCAGATCCTGAAAAACATCTTTCGGCATGCCATCTGGTAAATCCACCACAGAATAACCATCAAAAATTTCTATCTGGCCAATCATTTTACTATCAAGACCTGCTTCATTGGCAATAGCACCCACAATATTGCCAGGCTTAACACCATGATCATAGCCCACTTCAACGCGAAAACGTTTCATTTGAACATCAGGCATACCTTTTAAAGGTGTTGCCTGGTTTCCTGGTATTGCTTTTTTCTTTCTCTCGCCTCTTTGCCTGTGACTACCACGATCTTCAAAAGAATCGTTAAAGCTTTTCTTTTCTTTTAAATGCTTAAATTCTGACTCGTTTAATAAGAAAGATTTATTATTATTAGACATGTGAGCCAAAGCAGCAGCAATATCAACCATATCAGCGCCATCATTTTCATGAAGTTCAGTGATCAATTTGCTAAATACATTATAGTCTTTACCATTTTTTAATTTTTCAATAGTAGACAAAATGGTTTTCTTATAACGAGTAATACGCAACTCATTAATATTCTTGACTGAAGGGATTTCCATTTCAGTTAATGGCTGCTTTGTGGAACGTTCGAGAGATTTTAACAAACGGGTTTCACGTCTGGAAACAAATAATATTGCTTCACCTGAACGACCGGCACGTCCGGTACGACCGATTCGATGCACATAAGATTCATTATCACGTGGAGCATCATAATTTACCACATGACTGATACGCTGCACATCAAGACCACGAGCGACAACATCCGTAGCGATTAAGACATCAAGACGTCCGCGCTTCAGACGTTCTACAATACGTTCACGGCTATTTTGAGGAATATCTCCATTTAAGGCCTCACAGGCAAAACCTCTTGTTTGTAATTGATCAGCCAGTTCTAGAGTCATATTTTTGGTATTGACAAAAACCAGCATGGCGTCATGATCTTCAAGCTCTAAAATACGAGTCAATGCATCCAGTTTACTGGCACCATAAACACGCCAGAAACGTTGATTAATAGTAGATGCTGTCACTGTTTTTGATGCGACTTTAACCAGCTCAGGTTCAACCAGGTATTTTTGCGCAATGCGGCGTATAACAGTAGGCATTGTGGCAGAAAATAAGGCGATTTGACGTGAATTAGGCGTTTGATCAAGCACCCATTCAACATCATCAATAAAGCCCATACGAAGCATTTCATCTGCTTCATCTAATACCAGTGTTTGTAGATTTCCTACACTTAATGAGCCCTTACGAATATGGTCCATTACTCGTCCTGGTGTACCGACAACAATATGAGCGCCCTTCTTTAAACCACGTAATTGTTCACTATAAGGCGCACCACCATAAACAGGCACAATATTGATTTTTGGAAGATGCTTTGCGTAGGTTTGAAAGGCTTCAGCTACCTGAATCGCCAATTCACGCGTTGGTGCCAAAACTAATACTTGTGTACGTTTTAGACTCAACTCAATATTACACAAAATAGGTAAGGCAAATGCTGCAGTTTTACCAGTACCGGTTTGCGCCTGACCAATAATGTCTTTGCCGGCAAGTAAATGGGGAATACTTTGCGCCTGAATCTCAGAAGGCGATGTATAGCCTGACTCATTTACTGCTTGCAGAATTGCAGGTAATAAATCAAGTGAATCAAATGATAAAGTAGTAGAATTAGGATCGGATGACATCAACAATGGCCTCGAAGGACAGGATTATGAAAACCAACCATTGTACTTTGTTTTTATTAAACAATCCAACTATATTAATTTATTATAATATTAACATAGTTGTAAATTGTTAATAGATGGGATTTAAAATACTATAAATCTATGAACAATCTATTTGATAGATAAACAAGGAGTTACTCTAAACAACAGACTTAGGACTAACCCCTTATTTATGTAAACTATTAAGAAAGGTTATTTAAACCTTGCCCATCGCTTCAAAACTTTTAATGAATGGACCAGCCATTCTAGGATCTTTAATCATCGCTTTAAAATCACCCGTTTTGAATTTCATTTTACCAGTAGTCACGGCCATACCCATACCAGCCATACCAATGCCCTTGCTTAACCATTTTTCCCAGTTTTTTTGATCAGCTCTAATATCCCAGCTTAACTCCTGACCATCATAAGTACCTGCTGATACCACTTCACCGTTTTGAATATCAACAAAACCACGAGCACTATCTTCACTTGGCACACCATAACCAATTACTGAGTTAAATCCTAATTCAGCTAAGGCGTCTTTTAAAGCAGGTTCTGCATTCCAGATACTTTGAAACGATTTCATCCACTCATCATCGAATAATTCAGCCATTTACATCCTCCAATCGTATTAAAAATAATTGTATTAAAAAATAGTTTTTGTTGTGAATAGAATCCATTATGATTTCACAACAGTCAAACCCAAAATAAGCCAGGTTTGCATTCCCCCACGGAAATATTTGATCTTACTTGCTGGATAACCATGTTTCAGCAAGCTTTTAATGGCTCGGGGTGATTGCCCGCACCACATGCCATTGCACCATAAAACCAGATCTTTTGCATTAGAAAAATCCCAGTTTTTATTTTTATTTTCATCATCACCTGATGCCCAACTCCAAAAGCTGTCATCATCACTCGAAGTTGATTTTCGTTTAACACCCAGTGTGGTCATGGCCTCAAGCAGTAGTTCATCAGTTTCATCAAGACCAAAAACTGTAAAGGGGATATTGATTGAACCCGGGATTGTGCCTTTTTTATGCCAGCCTGCAGTTCTTGCATCAATCAATAAACCAGTATGCTGTTTTAAATCTTTAGCAATAAAGTCAACCACTTCCAGTTCACCAACAGTCCCAACACCGGGGGCTACTTCAACGGGCTGGATACAAAAAGGAAGACAATTTCTCGACGTCTTGGTAAAACCACCTTTGAGTACATGTTTTTTATATTGATTTCTTTCTAAGCGGATAATATTATTTTTATAATCAACATCAATATAGGGAATGTTTTTACTGATATTAACATCTCTTGCATAAAGAGAAGATGAGCACATTATTAAAACAGATAAAAAAATAATAGATAAAATTTTATACATACAATACAACCTTTTTTAAAAATAGAGTAATGAAAATTCTTGCTATGAAACCAGAGCTAATGAGAACTTAAATAAACCGAAATCACCCTTACAGAAGAATTATAGAGACGTTTATGTTTGGTAAACTCCTGATAAATTGATTCTTGTTGTTTGATGTCCAATTGTTCATAAAGGCTATAACTCTCGGGATATGCATCTTTTAATGCGGAATTGAAGGTATTTATATCAACAATAAGTTTTTTCTTACCTAGAATAAGTTCATTCTCTGATGCTGGTGCATCAATAGTTAAACTGCTATCGTTATTGTTACCTTCAGTGCTATCTATAACAGACGGCATGTCATCAATCTCATTACCCGCCTCTAATTCAAGTTGTTTTAGATAATCATCATCAGTTGCTGCTAAGGTAATTTGAGATATTAAAACAGCAAAAATAATACATAATATTTTTTTTAATACATTTGAAAAAATAACCATAATAAATACATTCCTTAAAAATAAGAAATACATCAACCTCCTGAATATAGAGTTCCCCCCCTACATTTTCTAATCTATTTATAATAGTCTATGCTGTAAATGTAAATAGCTAGCTCTAATAAACATCAAATAATAGTATTTTTTTCATCAGTGTTCCCCTTTAAATCAACAGTGTTTTAAAAAGGTGCTTGTAGATGCGTCATTCCAACTTGATTAAGGCATAACTC